>NZ_JBFBBE010000008.1:67288-172626 GCF_040682555.1 Streptomyces sp. NPDC051172 | reverse complement strand
AGCACCCCCCCAGAGGACACGGCGGCGCCGCGGGCCACCGGTCAGGGTGTCCGCGGCGCCGGCCTTGTCCGGGGAGGGAGCGGTCACGGCTTGAGGAACCCGGCCCCGGTCAGGACCTGCCGGCCCTCGGCGGACTGCACCAGGGCGATGAACGCCTTGGCCGCCGCGGCGTTGGGCGCGTCCTTGAGCAGGGTGATCGGGTAGTCGTTGATGGCGCCGGCGGACTCGGGGAACTCCACGCCCTGCACCTTGCTGCCCGCCGCCTGCACATCGGTCTTGTAGACGACCGCGGCGTCGGCCTCCTTCAACACGACCTTGTTGAGGGCGGACTTGACGTCCTGCTCGTAGGAGACCGGGGTGAGCTTCAGCTTGCTCGTGTCGAGCGCCTTCTGGGCGGCGGCGCCGCACGGCACCGTCTTGTCGCACAGCACGACCTTCAGCGAGGACTTGGTGAGGTCCTTGAGGGAGGCGACCTTGTCGGGGTTGCCCGGCAGGGTGGCGATCTCCAGCTGGTTGCGGACGAAGGTGGCCGGCGTGCCCACCGCGTCGCCCTTGGACGTCACGATCTTCATCGTCCTGGGGCTCGCCGCGGCGAAGACGTCGGCCGGGGCGCCGCCGGTGATCTGCGCGGCGAGGGTGTCGCTGCCACCGAAGCTGAAGGTCACCTTCGTACCCGGGTGGGCCTTCTCGAACTCCTTGCCCAGCGTCGTGAAGCTCTCCTTGAGCGAGGCGGCGGCGAACACGGTCACCGTGCCCGACAGCTTCGGCGACGAGGACGCCGAGGCCGAGGTGTCGGACTTGGTGGAGTTCGAGTCGGAGGACGAACAGGCACTCAGGGCCAGCAGCGCGGCGGCGCTCACACCGGTCACCTGCAGCATCCGACGGGTCCGAGGCACGGAACGGGTCATCACGGGTCCACTCCTTGAGGTCCTGACGGACCCAGCTACGGTCTTGCGACCTTCTCTACGGTCTCTCGACGACCACGTTGGTCGACTTGATCACGGCAACCGCCGGAACACCGGGCTCCAGCTTCAGCTCCTCAGCCGACTCGCGGCTGACCATGGCCACCACCCGGAACGGTCCGGCCTGGATCTCCACCTGCGCGGAGACGTCCCCGAGGATCACGTCGGTGACGATGCCGGAGAACCGGTTGCGGGCCGAGGAGCCGGTGGACTCCCGTTCCGCCCGGTGTGTCTCGCGGGCGTGGGCCGCAAGAGCCGGCCCGGGGATGATCCGGTGGCCCAGCTCGTCGCGTTCGGCGGTCAACTTCCCCGCGTCGACCAGACGCCGCACGGTGTCGGGGCTGACGCCGAGTAAGGCGGCGGCATCCCCGATCCGGTAGGTGTGCATGCGCCGATGATACTGCCGCAGATGCAAGGCGAAAGTCTGCTGTCGCATCGCATGAGCCGGAACAGTGATCTGCTGGCATGGCATGTGCGTTTGTACGGGAGGGTGGTTCGGGTACGGTCATGCGGGAGGTGGTAGCCCGTGAGTCAGACCCTCGCAGCTGACCGTACGGCCGCCGGACCCGCGGCGGAACTCGTCCTCACCGGCGACCTGGACCGACCGGCCCGGCTGACGGTGCCCGACCTGCTCGCCTGGCCCCAGCACCGCGCCGAGGCCGCCTTCGAGTGCGCGACCAGTGGCAGCCGGCAGCACACCTTCACGGGCCCGCTCCTGCACGACGTCCTCATGGACGCGGGGCCCGTCTTCGATCCCGCCCGCCGCAAGGACCGCCTCCGCTTCCTCATCGCCGTACACGGCATCGACGGCCACCACGCCCTGCTCTCCTGGGCCGAGATCGACCCCGACTTCGGCCGCGCCCCCGTCCTGCTCGCGGTCGCCCTCGACGACACCCCGCTCGACCGCGCCGGTGCCCAGCTCGTCCTGCCTCAGGACCGCTGCGGCGCCCGCTACGTCAGCGGCATCGACGCCATACACGTGGACGGCGGATACACCGCGTGGACCCGACGGCGACCGGAGGAGCCCGCCTCTCGGCAATCGTTGCCGTGAACGATCCGGGTAACTATGTTCGGCCCCATGGCGGACGATGACGAACCCACGCGTGCGGCGCGTTTGCTGGACGCCCAGGCGAAGGCCGTGCGGCTCTTCAAGGAGATCGAGGAGCGCGGGCTGGTCGCGCCCGGGCAGGGGGAGCGGGCGGTCAGCGACCGGATCCGGGACCTGGCGAACGAGCTGTTCGGCACGACCCGGCACTGGCACAAGCGGATCGTGCGCTCCGGCCCCAACACGCTGATGCCGTACAGGGAGAATCCGCCGGACCGGGTGATCGGCGCGGACGACATCGTGTTCGCCGACTTCGGGCCGATCTTCGAGGAGTACGAGGCCGACTTCGGCCGGACCTTCGTCCTCGGCGACGACCCGGTCAAGCAGCGACTCCGCGGCGACCTGCCGAAGATCTTCGCCGCGGGCCGCCGCTTCTTCGAGGCCGATCCCGACGTCACCGGCCGGCAGCTCCACGCCGAGGTGGAGCGGCTGGCGGCGGGCGCCGGGTGGGAGCTGGGCGGCTGGCACGCCGGGCATCCGGTCGGCGAGTTCCCCCACGAACGGATCGACGGAGCGGACGTGGAGTCGTACATCACCCCCGCCAACGACACCCCACTGCGCCGCACCGACAGGGCGGGGCGCACCTGCCACTGGATCCTGGAGATCCATCTCATCGACCGGCGACGGGAGTTCGGCGGCTTCTACGAGGAACTGCTCACCCTCTGACTCAGATGTCCCGGAAGATCTCGATCTGCGCCCCGACCGAGTTCAGCCGCTCCGCGAGATCCTCGTAACCCCGGTTGATGACGTACACGTTGCGCAGTACGGACGTGCCGTCGGCCGCCATCATCGCCAGCAGGACGACCACGGCGGGCCGCAGGGCGGGCGGGCACATCATCTCGGCGGCGCGCCAGCGGGTCGGGCCCTCGACCAGCACCCGGTGCGGGTCGAGGAGTTGGAGGCGGCCGCCGAGGCGGTTGAGGTCCGTCAGGTAGATCGCGCGGTTGTCGTAGACCCAGTCGTGGATCAGCGTCTTGCCCTGCGCCACGGCCGCGATGGCCGCGAAGAACGGGACGTTGTCGATGTTCAGGCCGGGGAACGGCATCGGGTGGATCTTGTCGATCGGCGCCTCCAGCTTGGAGGGCCGCACGGTGAGGTCCACCAGCCGCGTACGGCCGTTGTCCGCGAAGTACTCGGGCGTACGGTCGTGGTCGAGCCCCATCTCCTCCAGCACCGCGAGCTCGATCTCCAGGAACTCGATCGGCACGCGCCGCACGGTCAGCTCCGACTCCGTGACGACCGCGGCGGCCAGCAGGCTCATCGCCTCCACCGGGTCCTCGGAGGGGGAGTAGTCGACGTCGACGTCGATGTCGGGCACGCCGTGCACGGTCAGCGTCGTACTGCCGATGCCCTCGACCCGTACGCCCAGCGCCTCCAGGAAGAAGCACAGGTCCTGGACCATGTAGTTGGAGGACGCGTTGCGGATGACGCTGACGCCGTCGTGACGGGCGGCGGCCAGCAGCGCGTTCTCGGTGACGGTGTCCCCGCGCTCGGTCAGCACGATCGGCCGGTCGGGCCGCGTCGTCCGGTCCACCAGGGCGTGGTACTGGCCCTCGGTGGCGGTGATGTCGAGGCCGAACCGGCGCAGCGCGATCATGTGCGGCTCGATGGTCCGCGTGCCCAGGTCGCAACCGCCCGCGTACGGCAGCTTGAAGTGGTCCATACGGTGCAGCAGCGGGCCGAAGAACATGATGATGGACCGCGTCCGTACGGCCGCGTCGGCGTCGATCGCCGCCATGTCCAGCTCGGCGGGCGGCACGATCTCCAGGTCCACGCCGTCGTTGATCCAGCGCGTGCGCACACCGATGGAGCCCAGCACCTCCAGGAGCCTGTACACCTCCTCGATCCGCGCCACCCGGCGCAGCACCGTGCGGCCCTTGTTGAGCAGGGAGGCGCAGAGCAGCGCGACACACGCGTTCTTGCTCGTCTTGACGTCGATGGCTCCGGACAGCCGGCGGCCGCCGACCACCCGCAGATGCATCGGCCCCGCATAGCCCAACGAGACGATTTCGCTCTCCAGGGCTTCACCGATTCGAGCGATCATCTCAAGGCTGATGTTCTGGTTACCGCGCTCGATGCGGTTGACGGCACTCTGGCTGGTGCCGAGCGCCTCCGCGAGCTGGGCCTGTGTCCAGCCGCGATGTTGCCGGGCGTCACGGATGAGTTTGCCGATGCGTACGAGGTAGTCGTCTGCCATGGGGTTGAGGTTATCTCAGATATGAGATGAGGCGCGTGATGGGGGTCCATTCGGGTGACGGGCCGTCAACGTCGCCTCATGGGAGGCCGGTGGGCGAGCGCCTCCCTTCACGTCGGACGGACTTCCCCGTGGCGGGCCGGGTACCCGGGCTCGGCGCACCGATGGGCGCCCGCGCCAAATGTCCCCTTCCGCCGGATAATCGCCTGGCGGGCCCGGTCGTGTCGGCGCGGCGGGCGGAGTCGTCGGGGTGCGGCCGTGAGGAGGCCGGGCATGACCATCCCGGCCCCATGTACTAGAGTTATCTCGACATCGAGATATCTGCCGAGAAGCACCGCAGCCGCCACGCCCCGGTAAGGGTTACCTAACTTAGCCTTACCTTAGCGGATCGGCCCAGATGCCGTGGCGGCAGGATCGTGGTGAGTACGCGCACATCAATGAAGGAGACTGTCGTGTCGGCGAACAGCTTCGACGCCCGCAGCACGCTGCAGGTGGGCGACGAGTCGTACGAGATCTTCCGGCTGGACAAGGTGGAGGGCTCGGCCCGACTGCCGTACAGCCTCAAGGTCCTGCTGGAGAACCTGCTCCGCACGGAGGACGGCGCGAACATCACCGCCGACCACATCCGCGCCCTCGGCGGCTGGGACTCCCAGGCGCAGCCCAGCCAGGAGATCCAGTTCACGCCCGCCCGCGTGATCATGCAGGACTTCACCGGCGTGCCCTGTGTCGTCGACCTCGCCACCATGCGTGAGGCCGTCAAGGAGCTCGGCGGCGACCCGGCGAAGATCAACCCGCTGGCCCCGGCCGAGCTGGTCATCGACCACTCCGTCATCGCCGACAAGTTCGGCACGAACGACGCCTTCAAGCAGAACGTCGAGCTGGAGTACGGCCGCAACAAGGAGCGCTACCAGTTCCTGCGCTGGGGCCAGACCGCCTTCGACGAGTTCAAGGTCGTCCCGCCCGGCACCGGCATCGTCCACCAGGTCAACATCGAGCACCTCGCGCGTACCGTCATGGTCCGGGGTGGCCAGGCGTACCCCGACACCCTCGTCGGCACCGACTCGCACACCACGATGGTCAACGGCCTCGGCGTGCTGGGCTGGGGCGTCGGCGGCATCGAGGCCGAGGCCGCGATGCTCGGCCAGCCGGTCTCCATGCTCATCCCGCGCGTCGTCGGCTTCAAGCTCACCGGTGAGCTGCAGCCCGGCACCACCGCCACCGACCTGGTGCTCACCATCACCGAGATGCTCCGCAAGCACGGTGTGGTCGGCAAGTTCGTCGAGTTCTACGGCGAGGGTGTGTCGGCCACGAGCCTCGCCAACCGCGCCACCATCGGCAACATGTCGCCGGAGTTCGGCTCCACCGCCGCGATCTTCCCGATCGACGACGAGACCCTGAACTACCTGCGCCTGACCGGCCGCTCCGACCAGCAGGTCGCGCTCGTCGAGGCGTACGCCAAGGAGCAGGGCCTCTGGCTGGACCCGAAGGCCGAGCCGGACTTCTCCGAGAAGCTGGAACTCGACCTCTCCACGGTCGTCCCCTCCATCGCCGGCCCGAAGCGCCCGCAGGACCGTATCGTCCTCGCCAACGCGGCCCAGCAGTTCAAGTCCGACGTCCTCAACTACGTCGACTCCGTGGACGAGTCCGGCAAGGAGTCCTTCCCGGCCTCCGACGCCCCGGCCGTCGCCCCGAACGGTGCCCCGTCCAACCCGGTCACCGTCACCGCCCCCGACGGCTCGACGTACGAGATCGACCACGGCGCCGTCACGGTCGCCGCGATCACCTCCTGCACCAACACCTCCAACCCGTACGTCATGGTCGCCGCCGCGCTCGTCGCGAAGAAGGCCGTGGAGAAGGGCCTGACCCGCAAGCCGTGGGTCAAGACCACCCTGGCCCCGGGTTCGAAGGTCGTCACCGACTACTTCGACAAGGCCGGTCTGACGCCGTACCTGGACAAGGTCGGCTTCAACCTGGTCGGTTACGGCTGCACCACCTGCATCGGCAACTCCGGCCCGCTGCCGGAGGAGGTCTCCAAGGCGGTCAACGACCACGACCTCGCGGTCACCTCGGTCCTCTCCGGCAACCGCAACTTCGAGGGCCGGATCAACCCCGACGTCAAGATGAACTACCTGGCCTCCCCGCCGCTGGTCGTCGCGTACGCCATCGCGGGCTCCATGAAGGTGGACATCACGCGGGACGCCCTGGGCACCGACCAGGACGGCAACCCGGTCTTCCTGAAGGACATCTGGCCCTCCGAGGCCGAGGTCAACGACGTCGTGGCCAACGCCATCGGCGAGGACATGTTCAACAAGTCCTACCAGGACGTCTTCGCGGGCGACGCCCAGTGGCAGGCGCTGCCGATCCCGACCGGCAACACCTTCGAGTGGGACGCCGAGTCGACCTACGTCCGCAAGCCCCCGTACTTCGAGGGCATGGAGCTGGAGCCGTCGCCGGTCTCCGACATCTCCGGCGCCCGCGTCCTCGCCAAGCTGGGCGACTCGGTCACCACCGACCACATCTCGCCGGCCGGCGCGATCAAGGCCGACACCCCGGCCGGCAAGTACCTCACGGAGCACGGCGTCGAGCGCCGCGACTTCAACAGCTACGGCTCCCGCCGCGGCAACCACGAGGTCATGATCCGCGGCACGTTCGCCAACATCCGCCTGCGCAACCAGATCGCGCCGGGCACCGAGGGCGGCTACACCCGCGACTTCACGCAGGACGGCGGTCCGGTCTCCTTCATCTACGACGCATCCCGCAACTACATCGAGCAGGGCATCCCGCTGGCCATCCTGGCCGGCAAGGAGTACGGCTCCGGCTCGTCCCGCGACTGGGCCGCCAAGGGCACCGCGCTGCTCGGCGTCAAGGCCGTCATCGCCGAGTCGTACGAGCGCATCCACCGCTCGAACCTCATCGGCATGGGCGTCCTGCCGCTCCAGTTCCCGGAGGGCCAGTCGGCAGAGACGCTCGGTCTGACCGGCGAGGAGACGTTCTCCTTCACCGGCGTCGAGGAGCTCAACAACGGCACCACGCCGCGCACGGTCAAGGTCACCACCGACTCGGGCGTCGAGTTCGACGCGGTCGTGCGCATCGACACTCCCGGTGAGGCCGACTACTACCGCAACGGCGGCATCATGCAGTACGTGCTGCGCAGCCTGATCCGCAAGTAAGCGGCGCAGCAGGGCAGTCGAGGGCCGCATCCCCGGTACGCCGGGGGTGCGGCCCTCGCCGCGGTCCCGGCCGGGGAAACCCAGGTCATCACCCACCCTCAGGTGGAACACAGGGTTCCCTCAGCGGACCGGGACAGTATCGAGACATGTCAGGCACCTCCGTGTCCCGGACCGACCGGGTCCGCGTCCTCGTCGTCGACGACGAGCCCACGCTCACCGAAGCGCCGCCCGCCGCCACCGAGGCGGGCCGGCGGCTCCACCCGGCCGCCGTCGACCGCAGCGCACTGCGGCCCGCCCGCGACGCGGTGGAGCACCGCATCGACGGCCTCCGGAGCGGCGCCGACCACTCCGTACGCGTCCTCGGCGACCTCGTGCCGACCCGGGAGACCCGCGAGGTGCACCGCGCAGGCCGGCCGATCCGGCTCACGGCCAGGGAGTGCGACCTGCCGGTGATCCACAGCGTGCGGGGGACGGGGTACTCCATCAGGTCCGCGGAGGACGGCAGATGACCGCCCGCCCGGTCGCACGCTCCCTGCGCGCCCGGCTGCTGCTCTTCGTCGGAGCCACCCTCGTCGTCGTGTGTGCGGCGACGACGTTCACCACCGCCGTGGTCCAACGGGCCTTCCTCATGGGCGAGTTGGACGGACGCGTCAGCAATGCCGCCGAGCGCAGCCTGGGCGGGGCCGCTCTGCACCGGGACGACAGGGCGAACCTCTCCTTCCTCACCGAGAACGGTCACCCCGTCGGCATGATCGCCGCCCGCCTCGACGACCACGGCACGGTCCTCTCGGCGGCGATCGTCAGCCAGGACGCCCCGCCGCAGAACCTGACGACCCCCCAGCGCGCCGCGCTGAAGGGCATCGCGCCCAACGGCTCCAAGCACACCGTCACCGTGCCCGGCCTCGGCACCTACCGGGTCGCCGGGCTCGACTCGGCCGGGGTCCGCGTCCTCGCCGGACTCCCCATGGACGACGTACAGCACATGATCGACGGACTGGTCGAGGCCGAGGCGCTCGTCGCGGCCACCGGCCTTGCCGCCGCGTGCATCGTCTGCGCCGTGGTCATACGACGCCAGCTGCGCCCCCTCGGCCGGGTCGCCGCCACCGCGGTCGAGGTCTGCCGCTCCCCGCTCGGCCGCGGCGATGTCACCGGCCTCACCCGTGTCACCGCCCGGGATGCCGACCCGGCCGACGAGGTCGGCCAGGTCGGCGCCGCCCTCAACCGGATGATCGACCACGTCGAGACCTCCCGCGCCGAACGCCGGCGCAGCGAGGAGCGGATGCGCCGCTTCCTGGCCGACGCGAGCCACGAACTGCGCACCCCCCTCGCGTCCATCGCGGGCTACGCGGAACTGATGAACCGCGGCACGGACCGCATCGAGCCGGTGCTCGCCTGGCGCCGCGTCTCGGCGGAGTCGGCCCGTATGACAGGCCTGGTCGAGGACCTGCTGCTGCTTGCCCGCCTCGACGAGGGCCGGCCGCTCCAGTCGGCCGAGGTCGACCTCGCGGCCGTGGTCGCGGAGGCCCTCTGGGAAGCACGAGCGTCGGACAGCGGCCACGACTGGCAACTCGCCCTCACTCTCGCCGAGACCCCGGCCCTGGTCACCGGCGACGAGGCCCGCCTCCACCAGGTGGTGGTCAACCTGCTGGCCAACGCCCGTGTGCACACACCCGCGGGCACCACGGTGGTCGCGGAGGTGGAGGCGACGCCACAGCGGTGCGTCGTCCGGGTGCGGGACAACGGGCCCGGTATCCCGGCCGAGTTGCTGCCGAGGGTTTTCGAGCGGTTCACCCGCGAGGACATGTCCCGTACCCGGACGGCGGGGGCGGACGGAGGGTCGGGACTGGGGCTGGCGATAGTGGAGTCCATCGTCTCGGCGCACGGGGGCCGCAGCACCGTGGAGAGCGCCCCGGGATGCTCCGAGTTCACCATCGAGCTACCGCCGGCGGGCGTCACGTCCAGGGAACAGGCGACAGCCGTCGCCTCCAGGTGACAGCTCGCGAAGCGCGGACATCCACCTTGCCACCGGAAATCATCGAGGCGCTGCACAATGCCGACATGAAGAGGTCACGCACTCCGGCGAGGACATGAAACGCTGCCACCGTGATGTCGAGGCCGGAATGAGGTGCGGAAGATGAGCAGAGGGCTACTCGGACGCGCGCTCCACGACCGCGGTGAGCCGCCCCTGCGCCCGCTGCCCGACCAAGTGGCCCAGCTCCTGGGCGGCTTGGACGCGCCGCCCCGCCTGGCGGCCCATCTCAGAGCCGTCCACGACGTGGCGCACCAACTCCTGGACTGGATGGCGCGGGAGCATCCGTCGATCCGACTGGACCGCGATGCCGCGCTGTTCGGGGCGGCCACGCACGACATCGGCAAGACGGCCCACCCCGCCGAGCTGTCGGGCCCCGGCTCCTCTCACGAGGCTGCCGGGCGCAAGCTGCTGCTGGCCCATGGCATCGCCCCGGAGTGGGCCCGGTTCGCGGCGACGCACGCCACCTGGACCCGTCCGGACATCGACCTCGAAGATCTGCTGGTCAGCGTCGCCGACAAGATCTGGAAGGGCAAGCGCGTCCAGGAGCTGGAGGACCTGGTCGTCGCCCGTCTCGCGGAAGCGAGCGGCCGGACGGTCTGGGAGGAGTTCCTGTCCTTCGACGACCTGCTCACGGCCATCGGCCAGGACGCCGACGCGCGACTGGCCTTCCAGGCGGCGTATCCGGTGGAGCGAGTGCGCTGAGACGGCGGGATCAGAACCCGAGGAACCCGTCGAGGTCGATCTCCACGGGATACGGCAGTTCGGTGACGAGCTTGTCGTGGTGCACGGGATGGGACGGCGCGAGGAAGTAAGAGAGGGTGTCCGCGTTGAGCCAGTACTCGTGCACCGCGAGCTTCTGGTCCCGGTCCAGTTCCACGCGCCAGTAGTACGGGACCCTGTGTGCGGCGAAGAGCGCGGGTTTGCGTACGCGGTCGTCCTGGCGGGAGCCGGGGGAGACGACTTCCACGACGAGCGACACCTTCCCCACCGGGACACACTCGAGCTCGAAGAAGTCCAGCTTCCGTGGATCGAAGACGATCACGTCGGGCTTGGGCGTGTTCTGGTCGTCCACCATCACGCACTGCTCGGCCACGACCTCGTACGGCTGGGTACGTGCCGCCTCCAGGGCGGCCACGATCTTGTCCCGTACACGGTTATGCCAGTACCTGGTCCGTCCTCGAACCACGATCCGTCCATCCACGAGTTCCCAGTCGAAGGGCAGCTCCAAGTCCTTGACCTGGTCGAAGGTCCAGCCGTCTGCCGGCGGGAACATCCAGGTGTCCTCGGTGGCCTGCTGGGGTGTGGTCATCACTGCTCCCATGGACGCCAGTGTGGACGCCGATACGCGGAGTGATCGTACGTACGAAGGCGCCGCCACCCGAAGCGGCGATGCCACGGCGCGCCATTGACGCGCGCCATAACCGTTTACAACCACGCCCCACAGCGCTACCTTCCGCAACAGACGGGGTGGGAGCGCTCCCATGCAGGGCGACGGACCGGAACCCGCCGCTCTGTGGCGCCCCCACCCCGTCCACACCCGCACCCCGCATTCACCCGGCCGTACTCGAAGGATTTGTATGTCATGATCCTGACAAGCTCGCGCCGACCGGCGCGCCGATTAACGACCAGGGCTCTCTTCTTCGTTCTCGTCTCGCTCCTCGCCGCCATCCCCGCCTTCGCCCTCGTCGTCACGGCAGGCGGCAAGGCGCAAGCCCACGGCACCCCGATGAAACCCGGCAGCCGCACCTTCCTGTGCTGGCGGGACGGCCTCACCAGCACCGGTGAGATCAAACCGGTCAACCCGGCCTGCAAGGCGGCCCAACAGGTCAGCGGGACCACGCCGTTCTACAACTGGTTCTCCGTGCTGCGCTCCGACGGCGCAGGCCGCACCCGCGGCTTCGTCCCGGACGGTCAGCTGTGCAGCGGCGGCAACCCCGGCTTCACCGGGTTCAACCTCCCGCGCAACGACTGGCCGCTCACCCATCTCACCTCGGGCGCGACCGTCGACTTCTCGTACAACGCCTGGGCGGCGCACCCGGGTTGGTTCCACGTCTACATCACCAAGGACGGCTTCGACCCGACCAAGCCCCTCACCTGGGACGACATCGAGGACAAGCCCTTCCTCACCGTCGACCACCCGCCCCTCAACGGCACCCCGGGCACGGTCGAGGCCAACTACTCCTGGACGGGGCAACTGCCCACCGGCAAGTCGGGCCGCCACATCATCTACATGGTCTGGCAGCGCTCGGACAGCGCGGAGACCTTCTACTCCTGCTCCGACGTCGTCTTCGACGGCGGCAACGGCGAGGTCACGGGCATCCACGACCCCGGCAACCCGACCGACCCCGTACCGGGCAAGTGCGAGGCCGTCCGCAGGACCACCAACAGCTGGAACGGCGGCTACCAGTCCGAGGTGACCGTCACCAACACCGGCGACGTCCCGATGCTGGGCTGGATGGTCGACTGGACGCTGCCGGGCGGCCAGAAGGTCGACAGTCTGTGGAACGGCAACGCGACCTACGAGAGCCAGGACGTGATGGTCCACAACGCCGACTGGAACGGTTCGCTGGATCCGGGGAAGAGCACGACCTTCGGATACGTCGTAACGGGCGACGGCGGTGATACGGCGACGAGCCTGCCCTGCCGGGTCGGCTGAACCGCCGCTCAGGGCGGACCCGGTGGCGATGGGTCGTCCACCGGGTCCGCGAGCCGGTGCAGGCCGGGGGAGTACCTGCCCGGGGAGTGTTGGCCTGTGGCGACACAGAAATGCGACGACAACGTTGTCGCGTGGTCTACACAAGACAGTACCGCGTCAACCGACAACTCTGTCAAACCAGTTGACGCGGTCAGGCCCGCAACACTGCTATTCAGGCCAGCAGTTCGACTTCCGACACCACCGCCTCGCCGTCCAGCACCAGCCGGTACTTTCCGTACGTCCCCGGAGAGCCCACCGTGAACGCGCGTGTCTGCCGGTCCCAGGCGAAGGACTCGCCGGACCGTTTGTCGAGGGTCCGCCAGGTGGTGCCGTCGTCGTCCGATCCCTGAAGCGTCCAGCCAGTCGGCGCCTTCGTGTGGTCGGCGGACGAAGTCAGCGTGTACTGAAGGCCCTTGACCGGCCCGGACACCGGAAGGTCCACTGATGTGACGGTGGCTTCCGTAGCCGAGGTGTCGTCGAACAGCGGCCCCTCGCCCTTCAGCACGTCCGCACGCGGCGTCGGCACCTTGTCGTCCTGGGTGATCGACACGGGTGCCGCGTTCCTGCCCGTGCCCCAGGACGAGGGCTTCGCGCTCATGTCGAACTCCAGGACCCCGCCCTTGGAGAGCAGCGAGTGGGGGAGCGAAGTCGAGTTCCACGCCCGCCCGTTGAAGCGCACGCCCTGGACGTAGATGTTCCTGCGGCTGTTCCCGGGCGCCTTGACCACCAGGTCGTGGCCGTTCTCCAGATGCACGGTGGCCTTGGTGAACAGCGGGGAGCCGATGGTGTACTCACCGCTGCCCATGACGAGCGGGTAGAAGCCGAGGGCCGAGAAGAGGTACCAGCCCGACTGCTCGCCGTTGTCCTCGTCGCCGTGGTAGCCCTGGCCGATCTCGCTGCCGGTGTAGAGCCGCGAGAGGATCTCGCGCACCTTCTCCTGCGTCTTCCACGGCTGTCCGGCCGCGTCGTACAGATAGGGGATGTGGTGGGCGGGCTGGTTGGACTGCCCGAGCATGCCCATCCGGGTGTCCCGGGCCTCGGTCATCTCGTGGATGACGCCGCCGTAGGACCCGGCGAACTGCGGGTCGGCCGTCTCCGGGGTCGAGAAGAACCGGTCCAGCTTCTTGGCCAGCGCGCCCCTGCCGCCGTACAGGTTCGCCAGGCCCCGGGTGTCCTGCGGGACGGTGAAGGCGTAACCCCAGCCGTTGCTCTCGGTGTAGTCGTAGCCCCACACCCGTGGGTCGTACTTGGACGCGTCGAGTCGCCAGTCGCCCCGGTCGTTTCGGCCCTGGAAGAAGTCGGCCGACTTGTCGTAGAGGTTGACATAGTCCTGAGCGCGGTTGAGGAAGTACTCGGACTCCTCCTTGTACCGCTCCTCACCGGTCTTCGCGTAGAGGGCCTGGCCCATCCGGGCGATGCCGTAGTCGTTGTTGTAGCCGTCCATCGCCCACGAGAAGCCCTCGTTGGTGGAGGTCGTGGTGTAGCCGAGGAAGGGCGAGGTCGCCATGCCCTTGCGGCCCACGCCCGACATCGGCGGGACGACCGTCGCGTTCTTCACGGCCGCTTCGTACGCCGCCTTCGCGTCGAACTTCACGCCCTTGACATACGCGTCCGCGAACGCCACGTCAGAGGAGGTGCCGGTCATCAGATCCGCGTATCCGGGGGAGGACCAGCGCGAGGTCCAGCCGCCGTCCTTGTACTGCTGCACGAACCCGTCCACCATCTCGCCCGCCTGACCGGGCGTCAGCAGTGAGTACGCCGGCCAGGTCGTCCGGTAGGTGTCCCAGAAGCCGTTGTTGACGTACACCTTGCCGTCCACGATCTTCGCGCCGGTGTGCGTCGGTGTGTCCTGGCTGGGCATCGGCGAGAACGGGGAGGCGTACTGGTACGCCGAACCGACCTTCTCGAAGCCGGAGTTGGGGTACAGGTACAGCCGGTACATGGACGAGTACAGCGTGGTCAGCTGGTCCGGCGTCGCGCCCTCGACCTCGACCTTGCCGAGCAGGCGGTCCCAGATCCGCTGGGCGCGGTTCTTCACCGCGTCGAAGGACGTGCCGTCCGGGATCTCCTGACCGAGGTTGTCCTTGGCCTGGTCGATGCTGATGAGCGAGGTGGCGAGGCGGAGGGTGACCGTGTGGTCCTCGCCGGCGGCGAAGCGCAGATAGCCCTTGACCCCGCTCGACGAGCCGTCCGTCACCTTCTTGTCGAAGACGCCGTACACGAACAGCCGGGTCGCGCCGGTCGACAGCCCGGACTTCACGTCCGAGTAGCCGGTGACGATCCCGTTGTCCTTGTCGAGGGTGAGCCCTGCCTGCTCCGTCACATTGTCGAAGATCACGCTCGCGTCGTCGCCGGGGTAGGTGAACCGGAGCGCCGCCGCATGGTCGGTGGGGGCCATCTCGGCCTTCAGGCCGTTCTCGAACCGCACCCCGTAGTAGTACGGCCGCGCGGTCTCGTTCTCGTGCCGGAAGGCCAGCTCACGGGCCTGACGGCCGGTGTCCGGGGCGCCCGGCGCGGCGGACGGCATCACCTGGAAGGTCTGCCGGTCGCCCATCCACGGGCTCGGCTCGTGACTGGCACTGAACGCCTGGATCGTCGGCAGGTTGTCGTCGTTGTTCGCACGCGCATAGTCGTACAGCCAGCTCAGCGAGGACGCGTTGGTCACCGGCGTCCAGAAGTTGAAGCCGTGCGGCAGGGCGGTCGCGGGAAGGTTGTTGCCGCGCGAGAAGCCGCCGCTGGAGTTGGTGCCGCGGGTGGTGAGCGCGTAGTCGGACAGATGGGCCTTCGGCGGCTCCGGCGCGACCGGCCTGATCGCAATGTCGTCCAGCCAGCCGCGGAACTTCGCCGGGCCCCTGGGGGAGTCGTACGCCACCAGGATCCGGTCGACCGTCCTTCCGGCCGCGACCGACCCGATCTGCGAATCCACGTTGTTCCACTGGTTGACGTAGAGGGCCTTCGAGGCGCCCTGGCCCTGCGGCGACAGCGTGAACCCGTGCTGGTCCCTCGCGCCGAGATCGCTCAGATAGGTGCCGTCCGTGAAGGCGAGATCCACCGACACGTTCGTGGCGTCGTAGTCGCGGTCCCCGTCCGCCATCGACGGGAAGATCCGGTACGACAGCCGGGTGTTCCGGCCGACGGCCACGTTCACGTCGAAGACCTTGTTGTACGAGTACGCCCGCCCGTCGCCGGTGTGCCGTCCGGCGTAACGCAGGGCTCTCTTTCCGGTGAACCCGGCGCCCGCCTTCGCGGTGGGCGATCCGCTCGGGCCGCGGTCCACCAGCGAGAGCATGTCCTGCGGGACGGGGCCGCCGCTGCCGCCCGTGGAGAACTGCACATCGGCCAGCTGCAGGATGTCCGCGCCGTTGTTCTTCGTGATGTCGAGCCGGAAGTGCTGGTACTCGGCCGGCTCGGCGAGGTCGTACGACCTGGTCTGGAAGCGCTCGGAGAAGGACTCGCCGGAGCGGGTGTCGACGGTCTTCCAGTCCTTGCCGTCCGTGGAGCCCTGCAGGCTCCAGTCCCTCGGATCGCGCTCGGCCACGTCATTGGCCGAGGTCAGCGCGTATGTAACCAGCTTGATCGGCTTGTCCAGGTCGAACTCGACCCAGCCGGTGGGCGCGAAGGTCAGCCACTTGGTGCCGGACTCGCCGTCCACGAGGTTCTCCTTCACCTCGCCGCCGTCCGTGTTCTCGGCGCTGGCGCGCACGTCCGTGACATGGTCGGTGACATTGCCCGGGATGCCGGTGCTGTAGCCGCCGTCGACACCGGAGGCCCGCTTGCTGCCGTCCGCCGCGGTGTCCACGGTGTTGAGCCAGTCCGGGGCCGGATCACCCGCCTCGAAGGAGGACGCGAACTCCCGGTCGGCCTTGGGCGGCGCGTCGGGCAGGGCGACCGCCGCCCCCTGCGAGCCCACCGCCATGACAAAGGCGGCCGTGACCACGACCGCCGGACCCCATCTGTGCCGAGCTCTGTGCCGCATACGCCAGCACCCTCCCTGCGCTCTGGACAACGTTGTCAACTGCGACGCGCAGAGACCAGTAGTGGGTCAAGTGCTCAGTGATGTCAAGGGTGTTGACTGTGGCATTCGGGGCGTATGTCGCGGATTTTTCCGGCAAGGTGGCCACAGGCGCCTCATATTTCCTGGAGGTCTCAACTCGGATAAGACCATTGGCCAACCTTGCATTCGATCTTGCTCCGTTGGCGGGAAGTGGACTATACCTGTCGGCGATTCACCCGATCCGTTCTTCACCATCCGCACTTCCTGCACGACCCTGCTGACCTGACCGCGGTGCCGGGGAGGATCCGGTTCACCGCCTGAGTCCTGGAGAAGGCGAGGACTTGAGCATGGGATCCACTTCTGCCGAGAACACCGGCAACGCGGGTGTCGGCCGCCGCGATCTGATCAAGCGGTCCGCTGCGCTCGGACTGATCTCCGTACCCACGATGAGTTTCCTGTCGGCCTGCGCGAGCAGTGGCGGCGGCGGCAACGAGAGCAAGGCCAAGGCGGGCAAGAAGACCGCCAAGAACCCGCTGGGCGTGAACGAGACCGCGGGTATGGAGTTCGTCCTGTTCGACGGCGGCTTCGGCAAGGAGTACGCCCAGGACGCCGTGAAGATCTACGAGAAGAACTTCCCCAAGGTGAAGGTGAAGTTCTCCGCCACCCAGAAGATCCAGTCCACGCTCCAGCCCCGCTTCAACCAGGGCACCCCGCCGGACCTCATCGACAACTCCGGCGCCGAGCAGATGGACATGGGCGTCCTGGTCGGCAAGAACCAGCTCTCCGACCTCACCCCGCTCCTTGACGCCCCGTCCTACGACGACCCGAACAAGAAGGTCCGCGACACGCTGCGCCCCGGCATCGTGGAGATGGGCCAGTTCGACGGCAACCCGGTCTGGATCATGTACTACGCCTACACGGTGTACGGCGTCTGGTACTCGCAGAAGGCGCTGGACTCGCTCGACGCGCAGTACCCGAAGACCTGGGACGAGATGCTCGCCGTGTGCGAGAAGGCCAAGAAGAAGGGCATGGCGGGCTGGACGTACGCGGGCAAGTACCCGTACTACATCCCCTTCTCGCTCTACCCGATGATCGGCAAGGTCGGCGGCCGCGAGGTCCTCGACGCCATCGACAACCTCGAGCCGAACGCCTGGAAGCACCCGGCCGTCAAGGCGTGTTTCGACGCCTACTACGAGCTCTACAAGAAGGGCTACATCCTCCAGGGCACCCCCGGCCTCGACCACATCCAGTCGCAGACCGCGTGGGCCAAGGGCAAGGCGCTGTTCATCCCGAACGGCTCCTGGGTGGAGAACGAGTCGGCGAACGTCATCCCCGCCGACTTCAACCTGGCGGTCTCCGCGCCCACCGGTATCGACAGCTCCGACAAGATGCCCTTCGGTACGATCTGGGCCTCCGGCGGCGAGCCCTTCATCGTCCCGGCCAAGGCGGCGAACCCCGAGGGCGGTATGGAGCAGCTGCGCATCATGCTCAGCGAGGCCTCCTCGAAGAACTTCACCACCAAGGTCAAGTCGCTGACCGCGTTCAACGGCGGCACCACCGGGATCTCCCTGACCCCGGGCCTGAAGTCCGGTGTCGCGGCGCTGAAGCTGGCCGGTAACAACGTGCTCAATCCGCGGCTCCAGGACTGGTACGTCCAGTTGCAGAAGGAGCAGATCGGTGTGGCGGGCCTCGGTGAGATGATGGCCGGCCGTATCACCCCGGCCGAAGCCATCAAGAAGATCCAGGGCTTCGCCGACGCGGCCGCCAAGGACACGTCGATCAAGCACTACAAGCACCAGTGAGGGCCCGTCACCAGCGGCAGCACAGGCAGCACCCGCCCAGAGATCGGGGTAGGTAGTAATGCAGCACGGCAAGTACCGGTTCATCGTGGGGTTTCTGGCGCTGCCCCTGGGGCTTTATGCGCTGTTCGTCGTCTGGCCGTTCATCCAGTCCATCTACTACTCGTTCACGGACTGGACCGGCCTGAGCCCCGAATTCAAGATGGTCGGCCTCGACAACTACAAAAGGCTGCTCGACGACGAGATCTTCTGGAAGTCGTTGCAGCACAGCCTGTTGTTCGCGTTGGTGCTGCCGGTGGTGACGATCAGTCTGGCGTTGTTCTTCGCCTTCATGATCAATGTGGGCGGGCGGAGGAGGCGGGGCGGCCCGGTGATTTCCGGTGTCCGCGGTTCGTCCTTCTACAAAATCGTCTACTTCTTCCCGCAGGTGCTCTCGATCGCGATCGTCGCCCTGCTGTTCGCCTTCGCGTACAACCCGGACAGCGGCGCGATCAACTCGCTGCTGCGGGGAATCGGGCTCGACAGCGTCCAGCCGCTCTGGCTGGGCGACCCGAGCCTGGCCCTGTGGTGCGTGATGGCGGTGCTGGTCTGGTCCTCGGTCGGCTTCTTCGTGGTCCTCTTCTCCGCCGGTATGGCCTCCATTCCGGCGGACCTGTACGAGGCCGCGCTGCTGGACGGGGCGAGCCGCGTCAGCACGTTCTTCCGGATCACCCTGCCCCTGCTGTGGGACACCGTGCAGTCCGGCTGGGTCTACATGGGAATCCTCGCGCTGGGAGCCGAGTCGTTCGCGGTCGTACAGATCATGACGACCGGGCCCGGCGGTCCCGACTACTCGACCACCGTCATGGTCCTGTACGTGTACCAGAAGGCGTTCCGTGACGGACAGGCCGCCTACGCGACCACCATCGGCGTCGCCCTGCTCATCGTCACGCTGGCCTTCGCGGCGATCGTGATGCGGCTGGGCCGGCGCGAGCGGCTGGAGTACTGATCAGTTGACTTCCTCCCCCGCCTGTCGGCGGGGGATTCCTACGGCTCGCGCCGTGGGATTTCCTGCTTCGTCGCCGACTGCCCGCCCGGAGTGCTCCGTTGAGGTCTTACACCGGCTCCACAGGCCGACACCGCCAGCCCGGCGGCCAAGAGGTTCTTCGCTGCGTTCACGTCCCGGTCGTGGGTCGTGCCACAGTTGTCGCACGTCCAGGTACGGACGTTGAGCGGCATCTTGCTCTGCAAGCTGCCGCAGGTGGAGCAGAGCTTGGTGGAGGGGAACCAGCGGTCGACCGCGATCACTTCGCGGCCGTACCACTCGGCCTTGTACTCCAGCAGGCTCCTGAACTCGCTCCACGCCGCATCGGAGATGGCACGGGCGAGATGGCCGTTCTTCAGCAGGTTCCGAACGGTGAGGTCCTCGATCACGATCGTTTGGTTTTCACGAACGAGTCGGGTGGTGATCTGATGCAGGTGGTCACGTCTACGATCGGCGATCGCGGCGTGAATCTTGGCGACCTTCCGGCGCGCCTTCTTCCGGTTGTTGCTGCCCTTGGCCTTGCGGGCATGCTCCCGCTGGGCCTTGGCCAGACGGGAGCGGTCGCGCCGCTCGTGCCGGAGATTGGTGATCTTCTCCCCGGTCGACAGGGTCAGCAAGTGGTCGAGCCCGGCGTCCACCCCGACAACCGTGCCGACGCCCGGGAGCGGCTTGACGGACGGATCCTCGCACAGCAGGGACACGTACCAGCGGCCCGCGCCGTCCTGGGACACGGTCACCATGGACGGCGACGCGCCTTCTGGGAGGGGGCGGGACCATACAACGTCGAGCGGTTCCGTCATCTTGGCCAGGATCAGCTCCCCGTCCCGGAAGCGGAACGCGCTGGACGTGTACTCGGCCGACTTGCGGGACTTCTTCTTCGACTTGAACCGTGGGTACTTGGCCCGCTTGGCGAAGAAGTGGGTGAACGCAGCCTGCAAGTGTCTCAGGCACTGCTGGAGCGGAACGGAGGAGACGTCGTTGAGGAACGCGAGTTCCTCGGTCTTCTTCCATGCCGTCAGCATCGCCGACGTCGCGTTGTAGTTGATCCGTTCCTGGCGCAGCGCCCACGCCTCGGTGCGTGCCGCGAGCGCGAGGTTGTAGACCTTCCGCACGCACCCGAACGTGCGCGACAGCTCGGCCGCCTGCGCATCGGTCGGATAGAAGCGGTACTTGAACGCCCGCTTCACGTGAGTGGTCATGGCTCACAAAATATCATGTCAACTTGTGAGCCGGTTCCCCGTTGGTGGACGCGGCGTCGTCCTGGCGGCGATCCGGCTGCCCCTGTCCTGCTCCGCGGGAGTACATTTCCCCCCGGCCTGAAGGCCAAGGTGTCCACGGAGGAACCCCGATGAAGACGACCGATACCCCCGCCTCCGTACCAGCCGAGTCCGGTGCCTCCGTCTCCAAGGTCGACGTCCCCTCCGCCGCGCCCGCGAAGGAGAAGAAGGAAGGCAACGTCCTCAACGTCTTCTCCCACGGGATGCTCGTCCTGTGGGCGTTCATGGTCGTCATGCCGCTGCTGTGGGCGGTGATGACCTCCTTCAAGGACGACAGCTCCATCTTCAGCTCGCCCTGGGCGCTGCCGGACAAGCTGCACTTCGACAACTGGGCGCGGGCCTGGACCGACGCCAACATGAGCGACTACTTCCTCAACACCATCCTGGTGGTGGGCGGTTCGCTCATCGGCACGCTGGTGCTCGGCTCGATGGCGGCGTACGTGCTCGCCCGGTTCGACTTCCCGGGCAACCGCTTCATCTACTTCCTCTTCATCGGCGGCATGAGCTTCCCGATCATGCTGGCGCTGGTCCCGTTGTTCTACGTCGTGAACAACATGGGTCTGCTGAACACCATCCACGGCCTGATCCTGGTCTACATCGCCTACTCGCTGCCGTTCACGGTCTTCTTCCTGACGGCGTTCTTCCGCACCCTGCCGACCTCGGTCGCGGAGGCGGCCTTCGTCGACGGGGCCTCGCACAGCCGGACGTTCTTCCAGATCATGCTGCCGATGGCCAAGCCCGGCCTGATCAGCGTGGGGATCTTCAACTTCCTCGGGCAGTGGAACCAGTACATGCTGCCGACGGTGCTCAACACCGACCCGGACAAGCGCGTGCTGACCCAGGGGCTGGTGCAGCTGGCGGCCAGTCAGGGGTACAAGGGCGACTGGTCAGGGCTCTTCGCCGGCCTGGTGATGGCGATGCTGCCGGTGCTCGCGGCGTACATCGTCTTCCAGCGGCAGGTGGTTCAGGGGCTGACGGCAGGCGCGCTGAAGTAGCGCTCCCACGCTCGGCGTGCGCGCCGTTCCCCGCGGCTCGGGGGAACGGCGCGCACGCGTCTGTGCGCGTGCGTCCGGGTGTGTTCAACGACCCGGAAACAGTTCAACCTCTTGACGGGAGGCGACCCGAACGGCTCAGCTTAGAGTTCACTAGTTGGACATAGACGGGGCCTCATCGAAGCGGTCCCGCGCGCAGGAGGTCGTCGTGGAGACTCCGGGGTCGCAGTCGTCACTGCACCGAGCCAACCTGGAGCGGGTCGTACGGGCCGTCCGGCTGGCCGGGTCGCTCACGCAGGCGGAGATCGCGAGGACCACAGGGCTGTCCGCGGCAACGGTCTCCAATATCGTCCGCGAGCTCAAGGACGGCGGAACGGTCGAGGTCACGCCCACATCGGCGGGCGGCCGAAGGGCCCGCAGCGTCTCTCTCAGCGGTGACGCCGGGATCGTCATCGGCGTGGACTTCGGGCACACGCATTTGCGCGTCGCGGTCGGGAACCTCGCCCACCAGGTGCTGGCCGAGGAGTCCGAGCCGTTGGACGTGGACGCCTC
Source organism: Streptomyces sp. NPDC051172 (assembly GCF_040682555.1). Lineage (NCBI taxonomy): Bacteria > Bacillati > Actinomycetota > Actinomycetes > Kitasatosporales > Streptomycetaceae > Streptomyces > Streptomyces sp. NPDC051172. Next base: position 150,830 of record NZ_JBFBBE010000008.1, on the reverse strand, counting down.
CTCGGCGCAGGGCTTCGACCGGGCGGAAGAGCTGGTCAATCGCCTGATTGCAGCAACGGGTGTCGACCGGTCCAAAGTCGCGGGCGTGGGCCTCGGCGTGCCCGGTCCGATCGACGTCGAGTCCGGCACCCTCGGCTCGTCCGCGATCCTGCCCGGCTGGATCGGTACAAAGCCCGCCGAGGAGCTGCGGGGGCGGCTCGGCGTGCCCGTGCACGTGGACAACGACGCCAACCTCGGCGCCCTCGGCGAGCTGGTCTGGGGCAGTGGCCGGGGGGTCAGGGACCTGGCGTACATCAAGGTCGCGAGCGGTGTCGGCGCGGGTCTGGTGATCAACGGGACGATCTACCGGGGTCCCGGTGGCACCGCAGGAGAAATCGGACATATTACACTCGACGAATCCGGCCCTGTCTGCCGCTGCGGTAACCGGGGATGCCTGGAAACCTTTGCGGCAGCGCGCTATGTGCTTCCGTTGCTCCAGTCGAGCCACGGCACCGACCTCACGATGGAAGGCGTCGTGCGGCTGGCCAGGGACGGGGACCCGGGCTGCCGTCGGGTGATCGCCGACGTCGGCCGTCACATCGGTTCCGGAGTTGCCAATCTCTGCAATCTGCTGAACCCGAGCCGGGTGGTCCTGGGTGGTGATCTCGCCGAGGCCGGTGAGCTGGTGCTCGGGCCGATCAGGGAGTCGGTCGGCCGCTATGCCATCCCCAGTGCGGCACGCCAACTGTCCGTTCTCCCAGGGGCACTTGGGGGCCGTGCGGAGGTGCTCGGAGCGCTCGCTCTCGCACTCAGCGAGATGGGCGATTCGACCCTTTTGGATGGCACTCTGTCGACTGCGACACCTGCCTTCACTTAGAGAACGCATGACGCCGTTGCCATCTCGTTAAGTATTTACTTCTTGACGTCGCACGTGTGGCCGAGTTGACTTCCAGCCACCTCGGCCGCAGCGTTGCGGCCCTGTCAGGGAGGCACCCCCAAAATGAACTCAACGATGCGTAAGGTCGTGATCGGTACGACCGCGGTCTCGATGGCTCTGGCTGTGGCCGCTTGTGGTAAGGCCGGCGACAACAACAAGAAGTCCTCGGGCGGCACCTCGGGCGGCAACACGTCGATCGGCCTGCTTCTTCCCGACAACACCCAGACCCGCTACGAGCAGTTCGACCGGCCGCTCTTCGAGGCCAAGGTCAAGGCCCTCTGCTCCGGCTGCTCCGTGCAGTACGCCAACGCCAACGCCGACGCGGCCAAGCAGGCGCAGCAGGTCAGCAGCATGATCACCAAGGGTGTCAAGGTCATCGTGATCAGCGCCCAGGACTCCGCGGCCATCAAGTCCTCCATCCAGACCGCGGTGAACAAGGGCATCAAGGTCGTCGCGTACGACCGTCTCGCGCAGGGCCCGGTCTCCGCGTACATCTCCTTCGACAACGTCAAGGTCGGCGCCCTGCAGGGCCAGGCGCTGCTCACCTCGCTGGGCTCGAAGGCGTCCAAGAGCTCCAAGGTCGTCATGATCAACGGTGACGACGCCGACCCGAACGCCGCGCAGTTCAAGAAGGGCGCGCACCAGGCCCTCGACGGCAAGGTCAACATCGCCTACGAGCAGTCCGGCCTCTGGAAGGACACGGTCGCCGCCCAGAAGATGTCCGCGGCCATCACCCAGCTCGGTGCCAAGAACATCGCGGGTGTCTACTCCGCCAACGACAGCATGGCCGGTGGCATCGCCAACACCCTCAAGGGCGCAGGCATCTCCGGTATCCCGCTGACCGGTCAGGACGCGGAGCTCGCCGCCATCCAGCGGATCCTCGCCGGCAGCCAGTCCAGCACCGTCTACAAGGCCTACAAGCCGGAGGCCGAGGGCGCCGCGACGCTCGCTGTCGACCTGGCCCAGGGCAAGAGCATCTCCTCCCTCACCACCACGACGCTGACCAGCGGCTCCGGTGACAAGGTGCCCTCCCAGCTGCTGACCCCGGTCTCGGTCACCAAGGCCAACATCAAGGACACGGTCGTCAAGGACGGTCTGTACACCGTCCAGCAGATCTGCACCAGCGCCTACGCCAGCGCCTGCAAGGCCGCCGGCCTCCAGTAGGCAAGCAGCCCGAGTGACTGCCCGGACCCCTGGGCAGTCACCGCAGCCGTGACCGCCCCGCGGCGGTCCCGCGAGACCTGTCCGGTGCCCGTCCCGGCTTTCATACCCCGCTACCGGGACGGGCACCGGACGGAACCGTTGCCAAGGGCAGCGGATTCGCGCATGTTCATCCTGTAAACCTCGTGCGTCTTCGCACACCTCTCCGCGCACTACCCCAAGCGCGGCATCCCCGCCGGTCAGGCGGCGAAGGAGATGGTTCACGTGTCCGCTACGCCCGTGCTGGCGTTGCGCGGAGTCTCCAAGCGATTCGGTGCGGTTCAGGCCCTCACCGATGTCGAACTGGAGGTCCACGCCGGAGAAGTCGTCGCCCTGGTCGGCGACAACGGCGCAGGGAAGTCGACCCTGGTCAAGACGATCGCCGGAGTCCACCCCATCGATGACGGCGTCATCGAGTGGGAGGGCCGGCCGGTCAGCATCAACAAGCCGCACGACGCCCAGGGACTCGGCGTCGCGACCGTCTACCAGGACCTCGCCCTGTGCGACAACCTTGACGTGGTCGGCAACCTCTACCTCGGACGCGAGCTGCTGCACCGCGGCGTCATCGACGAGGTGTCGATGGAGAAGAAGGCCCGCGAGCTGCTGAGCACGCTCTCCATCCGGATCCCGAGCGTGCGCATCCCGATCGCCAGCCTCTCCGGTGGCCAGCGTCAGGTCGTCGCCATCGCCCGCGCCCTGATCGGCGAGCCCAAGGTCGTCATCCTCGACGAGCCCACCGCCGCCCTCGGCGTCGAGCAGACCGCCCAGGTCCTCGACCTGGTCGAGCGGCTGCGCGAGCAGAACCTCGCCGTCATCCTCATCAGCCACAACATGGCCGACGTGAAGGCCGTCGCGGACACCGTCGCCGTCCTTCGCCTGGGCAGGAACAACGGTTCCTTCTCCGTGAAGGACACCAGTCACGAAGAGATCATCGCCGCGATCACCGGAGCCACGGAAAATGCCGTGACCCGTCGTGCGGGGCGTCGCAGCACGGAGGCGGCACAGTGAGCGACACGTCCAAGGTTTCCAAGACGGACAGCGCGCCGGAACAGCAGGAGACCGTGGCCCCGGCCGACGACCCGACGGCCGCTCCGGTCGCCGTCGTCGACCCGCGGCTGCTGGTCCGCGAAGAGGGCTTCAAGGGCTACCTCACCGAGTTCAAGCGCAAGGTGAAGGGCGGCGAGCTGGGCTCGCTGCCGGTCGTCATCGGCCTGATCATCATCTGGACCATCTTCCAGCTGAAGAACGACCGCTTCCTCAGCGCGGACAACCTCTCCAACATCAGCTACTACCTGTCGGCCACCGGCATGCTCGCCATCGGCCTGGTGTTCGTGCTGCTGCTCGGCGAGATCGACCTCTCCGTCGGCTCGGTCAGCGGCCTGGCCTCGACCGTCTTCGCCGTGTTCGTGGTCGAGCACGGGATGAACGACTGGCTCGCGCTGGTCCTGACGATCCTGACCGGTATCGGCATCGGTGCACTGCACGGCTTCTTCTTCGCCAGGATCGGCGTCCCGGCCTTCGTGGTGACACTCGCCGGCTTCCTCGGCTGGAACGGTCTGATGCTGTGGCTGCTGGGCTCCAGCGGCACCATCAACATCCCGGCCGACACCGGCCCGGTGCACCTGTTCGGCCAGAACTCCTTCTTCATGGACCAGGCCATCGTCGGCGCCTATCTGCTGGCCGGCCTCGGTGTCGTCCTGGCGCTGGTGGGTCAGTTCAACGAGCAGCGCCGCCGCCGGGCGGCCGGTGTGCCCTTCCGTCCCACCAGCGAGATCCTGGTGCGGGTGGCTCTGCTCGCCGTGGCCTCCTTCGCGGCCGCGGCGGTGCTGAACAACGCCGCCGGTGTCTCCAACGCCCTGGTGATCTTCCTCGCCTGCCTCGTGATCGTCGACTTCGTGCTGCGGCGCACCACCTTCGGCCGCAAGGTCTTCGCGGTCGGCGGCGGCATCGAGGCGGCCCGCCGTGCCGGTATCAGCGTGCCGGTGGTCCGCATCACCGTGTTCGCCATCTCCGGCATGTTCGCGGCGATCGGCGGCATGTTCTTCGCCGGCCAGACCGCGAGCGCGACGCTGACCGCCGGTGGCGGCAACACCCTGATGCTCGCCATCGCGGCGGCCGTCATCGGTGGTACGTCGCTGTTCGGCGGGCGGGGTTCGGTCTGGTCCGCGCTGCTGGGCATGCTGGTCATCCAGTCGATCCAGACCGGGCTTGACCTGCTCAACATGAACACGTCCATCCAGTACATGATCACGGGTGCGGTTCTGCTCGGTGCGGTGGTCATCGACTCCGTCAGCCGTAGGAGCCAGAAGGCTGCCGGTCGCGCGTAGCGCTCCGCGGTCGCGCCGTCGGGGTGCGGTGGTATTGCGGGTGCCGGTCCGTTGTGGCTGGTCGCGCAGTTCCCCGCGCCCCCGAAGGGGCCGCAAGCGGCCCCTCTTGTCGGCGTGTGTGGCTGGTCGCGCCCGCGCGGCGGTAGCCGCAAATCGATACAGCCCCGCGCCCTTGAAGAGGCCGCAGGCGGCCCCTCTTGTCGGCGTGTGTGGCTGGTCGCGCCCGCGCGGCGGTAGCCGCAAATCGATACAGCCCCGCGCCCCTGACGGGGCGCTCCTGGTGCCCGGTACCTCATTGGTGCCGGGCATTGTCGTGTCATAGGCCCCGGGGATCTTGGGTACAGCCCATCGCGTGACCTATCACGCACCGCCCGGGCGTCCGCCGCACGGGCGGAACATTAGACTCGACGAGCCCGGCAACAGCTCTACTGCAAGGAGGCACGGGTGCCGCTGCTGACCCGCATCAGGGGACCGCGCGATCTGGACCGGCTCAGCCTGGAGCAGCTGGACCAGCTGGCAGAGGAGATCCGGACCTTCCTCGTCGACGCCGTCTCCAAGACCGGCGGCCACCTCGGCCCCAACCTGGGCGTCGTCGAGCTCACCATTGCCCTGCACCGCGTCTTCGAATCCCCGAAGGACAAGGTGCTGTGGGACACGGGCCACCAGTCCTATGTGCACAAACTGCTCACCGGCCGCCAGGACTTCTCGAAGCTGAAGCAGAAGGGCGGCCTGTCCGGCTACCCCTCGCAGGCCGAGTCCGAGCACGACGTCATCGAGAACAGCCACGCCTCCACGGTGCTCGGCTGGGCCGACGGCCTCGCCAAGGCCAACCAGATCCTGGAGCGCGACGACCATGTGGTCGCCGTGATCGGTGACGGCGCCCTGACCGGCGGCATGGCCTGGGAGGCCCTCAACAACATCGCCGACGCCAAGGACCGCCCGCTCGTCATCGTCGTCAACGACAACGAGCGCTCGTACGCACCGACCATCGGCGGTCTCGCGAACCACCTCGCGACTCTTCGTACGACCGACGGGTACGAGCGGTTCCTGGCCCGCGGCAAGGACCTGCTGGAGCGCACGCCCGTCGTCGGCAGGCCGCTCTACGAGACCCTGCACGGCGCGAAGAAGGGCCTCAAGGACTTCATCGCCCCCCAGGGCATGTTCGAGGACCTCGGTCTGAAGTACGTCGGTCCCATCGACGGACACGACATCGAGGCACTGGAGTCCGCCCTCGCGCGGGCCAAGCGGTTCGGCGGCCCGGTGATCGTGCACTGCCTCACCGAGAAGGGCCGCGGCTACCAGCCCGCCCTCCAGGACGAGGCCGACCGCTTCCACGGCATCGGCCCGATCCACCCGGACACCGGCCTGCCCGTCAAGGCCTCCGGTGCCGACTGGACGTCCGTCTTCGGCGACGAGATGGTCCGGCTCGGCCGGGAACGCAAGGACATCGTCGCCATCACCGCGGCGATGCTGCAGCCGGTCGGCCTGAAGAAGTTCGCGGACGCCTTCCCGAACCGGATCTACGACGTCGGCATCGCCGAGCAGCACGCGGCCGTCTCCGCGGCGGGCCTCGCCACCGGCGGACTGCACCCCGTCTTCGCCGTGTACGCCACCTTCCTGAACCGGGCCTTCGACCAGGTCCTGATGGACGTCGCGCTGCACAAGTGCGGTGTCACCTTCGTCCTGGACCGGGCCGGCATCACCGGCACCGACGGCGCCTCCCACAACGGCATGTGGGACATGTCGATCCTGCAGGTGGTGCCGGGGCTCAGGCTCGCCGCGCCGCGCGACGCCGACCAGGTGCGCGCCCAACTGCGGGAGGCCGTCGAGGTCAAGGACGCGCCGACCGTGGTGCGCTTCTCCAAGGGCGCCGTCGGCCCCGCCGTACCCGCCGTGGGACGGGTGGGCGGCATGGACGTCCTTCGCGAGCCCGGCACGGACACCCCGGACGTGCTGCTCGTCTCCGTGGGCGCCCTGGCTCCGATGTGCCTGGAGATCGCCTCCCTGCTCGACAAGCAGGGCATCTCCACCACCGTCGTCGACCCGCGCTGGGTCAAGCCCGTCGACGAGGCCATGGCGCCGCTCGCGGAGCGGCACCGCGTGGTCGTCACCGTCGAGGACAACTCCCGTGTCGGCGGCGTCGGTTCGTCGATCGCGCAGTCCCTGCGCGACGCGGGCGTCGACGTACCGCTGCGCGACTTCGGCATCCCGCCGCGCTTCCTCGACCACGCCTCCCGCGCCGAGGTCATGACGGAGGTCGGGCTCACCGCCCCCGACATCGCCCGCCAGGTCACCGGCCTGGTCTCCAAGCTGGACGGCCGATTCGACCGTGAGGCGGCGGACGTCGACTCGGTGGAGCCCGCGCGCGACTGACCTGCCCGACACGACCGGATGGGCCGCTTCCGCCACCGCCAGGGGTGGTGAAAGCGGCCCATCTGCGTGAATCCGCCCGCGCCGGGGCATACGCAGTACGCCCCCTCTCGATCATGTCGAGGACGACGAAGCGTGGGAGGTAAGCCCGTGAGCAGCACCCTCTTCCGGACGAAGAAGGTCGAGCAGTCCATCCTCGATACCGAGGAACCCGAGCACGCGCTGAAGAAATCCCTCTCCGCGCTCGATCTGACGGTCTTCGGCGTCGGCGTCATCATCGGCACTGGCATCTTCGTCCTCACCGGCACGGTGGCAAAGAACAACGCGGGCCCCGCCGTCGCCCTGGCCTTCGTCGCGGCCGGCGTCGCCTGCGGGCTCGCCGCGCTCTGCTACGCCGAGTTCGCCTCCACGGTCCCGGTGGCCGGCTCGGCGTACACCTTCTCGTACGCCTCCCTGGGCGAACTGCCCGCCTGGATCATCGGCTGGGACCTGGTCCTGGAGTTCGCGCTCGGTACGGCGGTGGTGGCCGTCGGCTGGTCCGGGTACATCGCCTCGCTCCTCGACAACGCCGGCTGGCATCTGCCCGAGGCGCTGAGCGGCAGGGAGGGGGCGCACGGCTTCGGCTTCGACATCCTCGCCGCCGCCCTGGTCCTGGTGCTGACCGCGATCCTCGTGGTGGGCACGAAGCTCTCCGCGCGGGTCACCTCCGTCGTCGTCGCCGTCAAGGTGGCCGTCGTCCTCACCGTGATCGTCGCGGGCCTCTTCTTCGTCAAGGGCGACAACTACAAGCCGTTCATCCCGAAGTCGCAGACGGTGGAGGCGGGCGGGAGCCTCAAGGCCCCGCTCATCCAGCTGATGTTCGGCTGGGCGCCCTCCAACTTCGGTGTGATGGGCATCTTCACCGCCGCGTCCGTCGTCTTCTTCGCGTTCATCGGTTTCGACGTCGTCGCCACGGCCGCCGAGGAGACGAGGAACCCGCAACGCGACATGCCGCGCGGCATCCTCGGCTCGCTCGTCATCTGCACGGTCCTGTATGTCGCCGTCTCGATCGTCGTCACAGGGATGGAGCACTACACCAAGCTGTCCGTGAGCGCCCCGCTCGCCGACGCCTTCAAGGCCACCGGGCACCCCTGGTTCGCGGGCTTCATCAGCTTCGGCGCCGCCGTCGGCCTGACGACGGTCTGCATGATCCTGCTGCTCGGGCAGACCCGGGTCTTCTTCGCGATGAGCCGCGACGGACTGCTGCCGACCTTCTTCTCGCACGTCCACCCGCGGTTCAGGACCCCGCACCGGCCGACCATCCTGCTCGGCGTGATCATCGCGATCGTCGCCGGCTTCACCAGCCTCAGCGAACTGGCGGAACTGGTGAACATCGGTACGCTCTTCGCCTTCGTCGTCGTCGCGATCGGCGTGATCATCCTCCGCAACACCCGCCCCGACCTGCACCGCGCCTTCCGTACCCCGTGGGTCCCGGTCATCCCGATCATGTCGGTGTGCGCCTCGCTGTGGCTGATGCTGAACCTGCCGGCCGAGACCTGGCTCCGGTTCGCCATCTGGATGGTGATCGGCTTCGTCGTGTACTTCCTGTACGGCCGTTCCCACAGCCGTCTTGCGCGCGGCGAGCAGACAGCGCCGGCGAGGTCCTGAGGCCGCCGGGCCGGGAGGGGGCAGCCACCTCCGTCGTCACGCAGGCCTGACGGTACGGGGTCCCGAGACCTCCGCCCCCAACTCCTGAACCCTGCGCCGCAGTTCCCGGTCGGCGGTCACCACCAGGACCGGGCGGCCCTCCGCCCCGGCGACCAGGTCGACCATGTGGTCGTCCCCGCTGCCCGGCGCCGACTCCACCCGGACGCCGGGCACCGTCTCCACTCCGCGCGCCGCCCCCTCCACCACGAGGACGATCTCCACGGGACCGGAGCGACCGGGGAGACCGTCGGCCGCGAGCCGGTCGCGGAGGCGTTCCGCGGCCCCCCGCCGGTCACGCCACCAGCCGTCGGGCACCGACCCGACGACGTTCGCGGCATCCACGATCACGAGCAGGGGGTCGCTCTCACTCATGCGGAAAGGTTCGCACAGCCGCCGCTGCCGGCCGCTCGGTCCACCGGCTTCTCGTCGAAGCTGGCGAAGTACGCCGCGGCCATGTCCTCGTCGCCGTGTCCCTGCGCGGCGGCCCGCTCCATGCGTTCGGCCGTGGCGGCGGCGACATCCAGACGGACGCCGTTCTCCCGCCCGGCCTCAACGATCAGACGGGCGTCCTTGGCGGCCGTGGCCACCGCGAACTGGGCCGGGGACAGCCGGTCGTTCAGGACCAGCCCCGCCTTGGCCTTGAGATAGCCCATGTCGAGCGGGCCGCCCGCGATCAGGTCGAAGAACTTCTGCGGGTCGACGTCCAGGGCCTGGGACAGGGCGAGCACCTCGCCGGTCGCCGCGGTCGCCGCGAGGACCCAGCTGTTGGCGACCAGCTTGAGCCGGGTCGCGCTGCCGGCGTCGTCCCCGGCCCACAGCGTGCGGGCGCCGACCGCGTCGAACACCGGCTCCACCGCGCCCCGGCCCTCGGCGGGCCCGGCGGCCAGCACGGTCAGCTGCCCGGCCTCCGCGGGCTGGCGGGTGCCGAGCACCGGGGCGTCGTAGAAGACGAGGCCGTGCTCGTCGGCGAACGCGGCGAGTCCGGCGATCGCCTCGATGCCGGCCGTGGTCGACTGCACCCAGGCGGCACCGGGGCGCAGCGCGGGGGCCGCCTGGCGCATGACGTCCAGGGTGGCCGGACCGTCGTAGAGCATGGTCAGGACGACATCGGCGCCCTGGACGGCTTCGGCGGGCGTGTCGGCGATGTGTGCTCCGTCGGCGGCGAGCGGCTCGGCCTTGGCGCGGGTGCGGTTCCAGGCGCGGACCAGGTGGCCGGCGCGGGCGAGGTTGCGGGCCATGGCGGCGCCCATGATGCCGGTGCCGAGGACGCCCACGGTGAGCTGGTCGGTCATGAGGTCGGCTTCCTTCTCACTGTTGCTGTGGTTGCTCAGGAACAGCCTGCCCGCTCGGCGCCCGGCCGCACGTACGAGGACGCAGGGGCCGGGCCGCGGCCCGCGTGTCGCCCCGCTTAGAGTGAAGCGGTGAACGGCGACTGGCTCCTACGCGGCCGTGACGGCCGGCTCAGTGTCTACCTCCCCACGGACGACGCCCTGCTGTGCCGTGCGGAGCGCTCACCCGGCGGCCCCTGGACGGCCGCGCACCGGGTCGGCGGCGAGCAGATGCTGCACCCGTCATCCGCGGTCGGACAGGGCAGCGACTCGTACGCCCATCTGGTCTCCTGGCGGCCCACCGTGTCCGGCGAGGCGGGCCTCGTGCACTCCACCCACTTCCGGCCTCGGCTCGCCGCCCTCGACTGGGCGCCGCTCGGGCACCCGAACAAGAAGGGATCCCGCACCGGCCCGCCGGCCGTCGCGGTCGACGCCGAGGGCCGCGCCCATGTCTTCGTCCGCAACAACGGTGGCGGGGTGAGCATGGTCGCGCAGAAGGAGAAGGGCGGCTGGGAACCCTGGCGGGACCTCAAGGGGCGTGACGTACAAGGGGAGTTGGCGGCGGTGACGGGGGTGTCGGGGCGCGTCGAGGTGTACGCGGCCGTCCCCGGCGGCATCGTGCACTGGCGGCAGGAGGAGGCGGGCGCGCAGCCCTCCCTGGAGGAGGCGTTGGAGGCGCAGGTCCGCCCGGACACCCTGCGTGCGCTGGCCACCTCGCCGGAGGGTACGACCCTCTTCTACACCGACGAGTCGGGCGACCTGTGCGCCTGGCGCCCCGGCGCCAAACCCGTCACGCTGCTGCCCTCCGCCGGGCCCGGCCCCGTCTCCGCGGTGCGCTGCGAACTCGACGGTCACGACTGCACCTTGCTCGCGCAGCGCTCGGCGAGCGGCCGGGTCGCCTTCGCCGCATACCCGACCGAGCAGGAGTCGGCCGGTGCCTGGTGGACCGAGTCGGGCCCGGCCCTGCCCGCGGACGCCACGGTGTCCCTCGCGTTGGACGAGGACGGCCGCGTGGTGGCGGCAACGTCGTCCCCATCCACCGGACAGCTGCAGCTCACCCGCCGCAAGGACGAGCCGGGACTGGCGCTGGAGGCCTGGCGGGAGGTGTGAGCCGGGCGAAGGGCGTGCACACGGCCGTCACTCCACCCGAGGAGACGGGGCGGCGGGGCCACCGTGGACGTCTTCCGCACCGTGCAGGACCCCGGCGGCAACGGCTTCAGTGGCTGGCAGAGCCTGGAGAACCCCGACCGGGCGGCCGTGATCACCGAGCGCGGCACGGGTGAGTTGTACGTACCGGGCAAGCACACGGTCCGGCGCCGGCACCGCGGCCGCCTCGCCCACGCCCCGGCGTTGGCGTACGACGCGACGGGCGCGCGGGTCGTCGCGGTCGCAGCGCCGCGGTGAAGCAAAGAGGGCCCCCGCCTGAAGCGGGGGCCTCTTCACATGCGCCTGAGTGTTACGCCGGAACCGACGCCAGGCCAGGAGCCAGGAACGTCTTGCGGTTCACGCGCTCCGAGACACCCTCGCGGTCCAGGTACGGCGTGATGCCGCCCAGGTGGAAGGGCCAGCCGGCGCCCGTGATCAGGCAGAGGTCGATGTCCTGGGCCTCGGCGACGACGCCCTCGTCGAGCATGAGCCCGATCTCCTGGGCGACGGCGTCGAGGACACGGTCACGGACCTGCTCCTCGGTCAGGACGACATCGCCCTGCTTCAGCAGCGCGGCGACCTCGGGGTCCAGCTCCGGCTTGCCGGAGTCGTAGACGTAGAAGCCGCGCTTGCCCGCCTTGACGACGGCCGCGAGGTTCGGGGAGACCGTGAAGCGGTCCGGGAAGGCCCGGTTGAGGGTCTCCGAGACGTGCAGACCGATCGCGGGGCCGACCAGCTCCAGGAGCACCAGCGGGGACATCGGCAGACCGAGCGGCTCGACGGCCTTCTCGGCGACCTCGACCGGCGTGCCCTCGTCGATGACGTTCTGGATCTCGCCCATGAAGCGGGTGAGGATGCGGTTGACGACGAACGCCGGGGCGTCCTTCACCAGCACCGCGGTCTTCTTCAGCTTCTTGGCGACGGCGAAGGCGGTGGCCAGCGACGCGTCGTCGGTCTGCTCGCCGCGCACGATCTCGAGCAGCGGGAGGATCGCGACCGGGTTGAAGAAGTGGAAGCCCACGACCCGCTCGGGGTTCTTCAGCTTCGACGCCATCTCCGTGACGGAGAGGGAGGAGGTGTTCGTCGCCAGGATCGCGTGCGCCGGGGCGACCGCCTCGACCTCCGCGAACACCTGCTGCTTGACGCCGATCTCCTCGAACACGGCCTCGATGATGAAGTCCGCGTCAGCGAAGCCCTCGGCCTTGTCCAGCACACCGGTGACCAGGGCCTTGAGGCGGTTGGCCTTGTCCTGGTTGATACGGCCCTTGCCGAGCAGCTTGTCGATCTCGGCGTGGACGTAGCCCACACCCTTGTCGACGCGTTCCTGGTCGATGTCGGTCAGCACGACCGGCACCTCCAGGCGGCGCAGGAAGAGCAGCGCGAGCTGCGAGGCCATCAGGCCCGCGCCGACGACGCCGACCTTGGTGACCGGTCGCGCCAGGTTCTTGTCCGGAGCACCGGCGGGACGCTTGCCGCGCTTCTGCACCAGGTTGAAGGCGTAGATACCGGCACGCAGTTCGCCACCCATGATGAGGTCGGCGAGGGCCTTGTCCTCGGCGTCGTAGCCCTGCTGCAGGTCGCCGTTCTTGGCGGCGGCGATGATGTCGAGGGCGCGGTAGGCGGCCGGAGCGGCGCCGTGCACCTTGGAGTCCGCGATGAACCGGCCCTTGGCGACGGCCTGGTCCCAGGCCTCACCGCGGTCGATCACCGGACGCTCGACCTCGACGTCGCCCTTCAGTACCTGAGCGGTCCAGATCAGCGACTGCTCCAGGAAGTCCGCACCCTCGAAGATCGCGTCCGCGATACCGAGGTCGAAGACCTGCTGGCCCTTGAGCTGCTTGTTCTGGTTGAGGCTGTTCTCGATGATCACCGAGACGGCCTTGTCGGCACCGATCAGGTTCGGCAGGATCGTGCAGCCGCCCCAGCCCGGGACCAGACCCAGGAAGACCTCGGGCAGCGAGAACGCCGGGAGCGCCTTGCTGACGGTCCGGTACTTGCAGTGCAGACCGACCTCGACGCCACCGCCCATCGCGGCACCGTTGTAGTACGCGAAGGTCGGCACCGCGATGCCGGAGAGGCGCTTGAAGACCTCGTGGCCGCCCTTGCCGATGGCGAGCGCGTCCTTGTGCTCCTTGAGGAGCTCGACACCCTTGAGGTCGGCGCCGACCGCGAAGATGAACGGCTTGCCGGTGATGCCGACGCCGACGATCTCGCCGGCCGCGGCCTCCTTCTCGACCTGGTCGATGGCGGTGTTGAGGTTCGCCAGCGAGGCCGGGCCGAAGGTGGTCGGCTTGGTGTGGTCGAAGCCGTTGTCCAGCGTGATCAGGGCGAAGCGCCCGGCGCCGAACGGCAGGTCGAGGTGGCGTACGTGCGCGGACGTCACGACCTCGTCGGGGAACAGCTCGGCCGCGCCCTTCAGGAGTTCGGTGGTGCTCACTTGTTGCCTCCGGCGTCCTTGTGGTTCGGGTTCTCCCAGATCACCGTGGCGCCCATGCCGAAGCCGACACACATGGTGGTGAGGCCGTAGCGGACCTCCGGCTGCTCCTCGAACTGGCGGGCCAGCTGCGTCATCAGACGGACGCCGGAGGAGGCCAGCGGGTGGCCGTACGCGATCGCGCCGCCGTACTGGTTGACGCGGGCGTCGTCGTCGGCGATGCCGTAGTGCTCCAGGAAGGCGAGCACCTGGACGGCGAAGGCCTCGTTGATCTCGAAGAGGTTGATGTCCTCGATCGACAGACCGGCCTTGGCGAGAGCCTTCTCGGTCGCCGGGATCGGACCGTAGCCCATGACCTCCGGCTCGACGCCCGCGAAGGCGTACGAGACGAGACGCATCTTGACCGGCAGGTTGTGCTCGCGGGCGAAGTCCTCGGAGGCGATGATCGAGGCGGTCGCACCGTCGTTCAGACCGGCCGCGTTACCGGCGGTGACCCGCCCGTGAACACGGAACGGCGTCTTCAGACCGGAGAGGTTCTCCAGGGTGGTGCCGGGACGCATCGGCTCGTCGGCGGTGACCAGACCCCAGCCGGTCTCACCGGCCTCCGGGTTGGTCCGTCGCACCGAGATCGGCACCAGGTCCTGCTGGATCTTGCCGTTGGCGTACGCCTTGGCGGCCTTCTCCTGCGAGCGCACGGCGTACTCGTCGGCGCGCTGCTTGGTGATCGTCGGGTAGCGGTCGTGCAGGTTCTCCGCGGTCATGCCCATGAACAGCGCGGACTCGTCGACCAGCTTCTCGCTGACGAAGCGCGGGTTCGGGTCCACGCCCTCGCCCATCGGGTGGCGGCCCATGTGCTCGACACCACCGGCGATGACGGCGTCGTACGCACCGAAGGCGATGGAGCCGGCGGTGGTCGTCACGGCGGTCAGCGCACCGGCACACATGCGGTCGATGGAGTAGCCGGGGACCGACTGCGGGAGACCCGCGAGAATGCCGGCCGTACGACCGAGGGTGAGACCCTGGTCACCGATCTGCGTGGTCGCGGCGATGGCGACCTCGTCGATCTTCTTGGGGTCGAGACCGGGGTTGCGGCGCAGCAGCTCCCGGATCGCCTTCACGACGAGGTCGTCGGCGCGGGTCTCGTGGTAGATGCCCTTCGGGCCCGCCTTGCCGAACGGGGTACGGACGCCGTCGACGAAGACGACGTCCCTGACGGTACGAGGCACGATGGCTCTCCTCCAGATGCGGGATGGCACTGCTGCACGGCGCAAGCGCAAGCGCTGAGCGCGCGCTCAGGCCCATGCTACTTGCGGGTAACGTGCCTGCACACCCCTGACGGCTGGAGCGGTGAACGTCACACTCCTGGGGTGCTGTCGAGCCACATGGAGTGAGTACCGGCCTGGGTACGGCATGCCAACGCCTGCATGCCGCCCCAGGATCTTGGCGTGATCTCGACACCGCTGTTTCCGCTTCGAGAGCCATCACGAGGAGGGGAGCGACCAGGCGAGGTGTTCCTAGGCGGACAACGCGGCGACCAACACCGGTGTCACCTGCTCGACCTGCCAGGCCCGCGCGCCGAGAGCTGCGAGCGTCGCACCGACCGAGTCCGCGTCGACGACCTTCGGCGGCTCCCAGCACACCCGCCGCACCGTGTCCGGGCTGATCAGGTTCTCCTGGGGCATGTTCAGCTGCTCGGCCAGGGCGGACACCGCCGCCCGGGCCGCCGACAGACGAGCCGCGGCAGCCGGGTCCTTGTCGGCCCACGCGCGCGGCGGCGGCGGCCCGGTCACCGGCTGCCCCGGCGCCGGCAGCTGCGCCTCCGCCAGGGCCTTCGCACGATCCACCGCAGCCTGCCACTGCTCCAGTTGCCGCCGCCCCATCCGGTTCCCGAACCCGTTCAGGGCGGCCAGCGCGTGGACGTTGCTCGGAAGGGAGAGCGCCGCTTCCACAATGGCGGCGTCCCCGAGCACCTTGCCCGGTGACACGTCCCGCCGTTGGGCGATCCGGTCCCGCGTCTGCCACAGCTCCCGCACCACGGCGAGCTGCCGGCGCCGCCGCACCTTGTGCATCCCGGAGGTACGCCGCCAGGGGTCCTTGCGGGGCTCCGGCGGCGGAGCCGAGGCGATCGCGTCGAACTCCTGTCGGGCCCACTCCAGCTTGCCCTGCCGGTCCAGCTCCTTCTCCAGCGCGTCGCGCAGATCCACCAGCAGCTCGACGTCCAGCGCCGCATACCGCAGCCAGGGCTCGGGCAGCGGGCGGGTCGACCAGTCGACGGCGGAGTGGCCCTTTTCGAGTACGAAGCCGAGGACGTTCTCGACCATGGCGCCGAGGCCCACCCTGGGGAACCCGGCGAGACGTCCCGCGAGCTCGGTGTCGAACAGCCGGGTCGGCACCATGCCTATCTCGCGCAGACACGGCAGATCCTGAGTGGCCGCGTGCAGCACCCACTCGACGCCGGAGAGCGCCTCACCGAGGCCGGAGAGATCGGGACAGGCCACGGGATCGATCAGCGCGGTCCCGGCGCCCTCGCGGCGCAGCTGCACGAGATAGGCGCGCTGTCCGTAGCGGTAGCCGGACGCGCGCTCGGCGTCGACGGCGACGGGTCCGGAACCGGCCGCGAAGGCGGCGACCACCTCGGCGAGCGCGTCCGCGTCGGCGATCACGGGTGGAATGCCCTCGCGCGGCTCGAGCAAAGGGATCGGTTCCGGGCCGGGTTCCGGGCTCGACTCCGTTTTCGGCGCCCCCGTAACAGATGTTCCGCCGTCTTCCGGAGGGGCGCCTCCGGTGGTTCGCAGTGAGCTGTCTGCTGCGGTCTCTTGGGCGTCGGTCACGTGTCAAGGGTATCTGTGTATGGACAGCGCCCGCCGACGTAACGTTCCGTCGACGGGCGCCTGGGGGTCGTAAACCAGTCAGGTCGGTGAAAGATCCGGTTCACGACAGGTGGGACACGGGCGGAGAAACAGCGGCCGATCCTGTTCACGTCCGTGAATGGCAGAGATGTACGGGGAGAGAGGCGGGGAGAGGGAGAAGGGAGAGGGGGTAAGGGGGAGGGGTAAGGGGCGGAGACGTGCGGGTCAGTGGATGATGCCGGTCCGCAGGGCCACGGCGACCATCCCGGCGCGGTCGCCCGTGCCGAGCTTGCGGGCGATGCGGGCGAGGTGGCTCTTGACGGTCAGTGCGGACAGGCCCATCGAAACGCCGATCGCCTTGTTCGACTGGCCCTCCGCGACCAGTCGCAGCACCTCGACCTCGCGGCCGGAGAGCTCGCGGTAGCCACCCGGGTGACTCGGGGCACCCGGGGGGCGGCGGTGCATGCGCGCGGCGGCGGATCCGATGGGGGCGGCGCCCGGCCGGGTGGGGAGCCCGACGTTGGTACGGGTGCCGGTGACGACATAGCCCTTGACGCCGCCCGCGAGGGCGTTGCGCACGGCACCGATGTCGTCGGCGGCCGACAGGGCGAGGCCGTTGGGCCAGCCCGCCGCGCGGGTCTCCGAGAGGATGGTGAGGCCGGAGCCGTCGGGCAGGTGGACGTCGGCGACGCAGATGTCGCGGGGGTTGCCGATGCGGGGACGAGCCTCCGCGATGGACGAGGCCTCGATGACGTCACGCACACCGAGCGCCCACAGGTGGCGGGTCACGGTGGAGCGGACGCGGGGATCGGCCACGACCACCATGGCGGTCGGCTTGTTCGGGCGGTAGGCGACCAGGCTTGCGGGCTGCTCGAGGAGAACGGACACCAGGCCTCCTGGGGTGCGGGACGGCTTTCAAGGTCACAGTCGTCTTCGGCACCAAACCCGAAGTCCTTTAGGGAAAGATCACGATTTAGTGAGTATCAATTAGTGCAATTCGGACACGCGATCGATCGCGTGATGAACGAATCGGTTCGTTCGCGACCCTGTTCGTGACCGAAAGTGGCCGTATCGACAAAGTGACGGTCAAGGTGACGGCCGAGGTGCCGGTCAGCGTGCCTGCGGGTCCCGCCGCTGCGGCAGCGTCACGACCGACGCATCACCCGGACCGGCCGGCGGCAGGCCCGCGACCTGGGCCAGCAGATCGCACCAGGAGGCCAGGTGGGACGCCGTGTCCGGGACCCCGCCCAGGCCCTCGCGGGGCGTCCAGGAGGCGCGGATCTCGATCTGCGAGGCCGCCGGGCGCTCCGCCAGACCGCCGAAGTAGTGCGAGCTGGCCCGGGTGACGGTGCCGCTCGCTTCGCCGTACGACAGACTGCGCGCCTGCAGCGCGCCGGTCAGCCAGGACCAGCACACGTCCGGCAGCAGCGGGTCGGCGGCCATCTCCGGCTCCAGCTCCGCACGTACCAGCGTCACCAGCCGGAAGGCGCCCCGCCAGGCGTCGTGCCCGTCCGGTTCGTACAGCAGCACCAGGCGGCCGTCGGCCAGGTCCTGGTCGCCGTCGACGACGGTCGCCTCCAACGCGTACGCGAAGGGCGCGAGCCGCTTCGGCGCCGGAGCCGGCTCGATCTCGATCTGCGGCCGCAGCCGCGCGGTCCTCAGCGCGTCGACGGCAGCCCGGAAGGGCAACGGAGGCGTACCGCCGCCATTCCGATCCCCCTCCTTGGTGTCGTCCATTCCGTCAGCGCCGTCCGACAGTCGTCCCTGAGCCGCAGCCATGCGGGGAAGATTAAGGGGAACGGGGGCTTCGTGCAGGGAGGGACACCCGTGCGGGGTCCGCATGTCCGGATAGTGCCTCATGAACCCCGGCCGTAGCGCCTCGGGCGCCGTGCGAGACTTGCGGTCGTGAGTGCGAACGAGAGCCCCGCGGGCCACGACCGGACACCTCCGGCAGCGACGTACGAATCGGCCTTCCTCAAGGCGTGCAGGCGCGAGCCCGTGCCGCACACGCCCGTGTGGTTCATGCGACAGGCCGGGCGCTCCCTGCCCGAGTACCGCAAGGTGCGCGAGGGCATCCCGATGCTCGAGTCCTGTACCCGCCCCGAACTCATCACGGAGATCACCCTCCAGCCGGTGCGCCGGCACGGCGTGGACGCGGCGATCTACTTCAGCGACATCGTCGTCCCGCTCAAGGCCATCGGCGTCGATCTCGACATCAAGCCCGGCGTCGGCCCGGTCGTCGCGCACCCGATCCGCACCCGTGCCGACCTGGCCCAGCTGCGCGACCTCACCCCCGAGGACGTCTCGTACGTCACCGAGGCGATCGGCCTGCTGACGCGTGAGCTCGGCTCGACCCCCCTCATCGGTTTCGCCGGCGCGCCTTTCACTCTTGCGAGCTACCTCGTCGAGGGCGGCCCGTCGCGCACGTACGAGAACGCCAAGGCGATGATGTACGGCGACCCCGAGCTCTGGGCCGAGCTGCTCGACCGCCTCGCGGAGATCACGTCCTCGTTCCTGAAGGTGCAGATCGAGGCGGGCGCCTCGGCCGTCCAGCTCTTCGACTCGTGGGCCGGCGCCCTCGCCCCGGCCGACTACCGCCGCTCGGTGCTGCCCGCCTCCGCGAAGGTCCTCGACTCCGTCGCCGGGTACGGCGTCCCGCGCATCCACTTCGGTGTCGGCACGGGCGAGCTGCTGCAGCTGATGGGTGAGGCGGGCGCGGACGTCGTGGGCGTCGACTTCCGTGTCCCGCTCGACGAGGCGGCCCGCCGGGTCGGCCCCGGCAAGGCCCTCCAGGGCAACCTCGACCCGACCGTCCTGTTCGCCTCCACGGAGGCTGTCGAGGCCAAGACCCGCGAGGTCCTCGAATCGGCCGCGGGCCTCGAGGGCCACGTGTTCAACCTCGGCCACGGCGTCATGCCGTCCACCGACCCGGACGCGCTGACCCGGCTCGTGGAGTACGTGCACACACAGACGGCCCGCTAGACCTCTTTTCGACAGCTCACCACGTGTGCCGGGGCCGAGCCCGCCTGCCGAACACCAGGCCGCGCGGTTCCGGCGGCGGGGGCGTGCCCGGTTTGAGCGGCCAGGCGAGCAGCATGCCGACGAGGAAGCCGACGACGTGCGCCGCGTACGCCACCGTCCCCGCGGTGGAGACGCCCGCGCCGGAGGAGTACAGGGCCTGCAGCACGAACCAGAAGCCCAGCACCAGCCAGGCCGGCAGTCTCAGCGGCAGGAAGAGCAGGAACGGCACGAGGATCCAGACCCTGGCCTTCGGATACAGCACCAGATAGGCGCCCAGGACCCCGGCGATGGCTCCCGAAGCACCGATCAGCGGGTCGGAGGAGTCTGTGTTGGCCAGCGCGAAGCCGTACGACGCCGCGTAGCCGCAGACGACGTAGAACAGCGCGTACCTGATGTGCCCCATCCGGTCCTCGACGTTGTTGCCGAAGATCAGCAGGAAGAGCATGTTGCCGAGCAGGTGCAGCCAGCTGCCGTGCAGGAACATCGCGGTGAAGACGGACACGGGCGGCGACTTGTGGTAATTCGGCGGGGCCACCACACAGCCCGCTCCGTGCGCGCCCACCCCGGTGTCGCCGGTGGGGACCAGCCGGGGCATCTGATGGTGGATCAACTCCCGCGGTACGGCCGCGTAGTGGTCCAGGAACGCCTGCAGATGGCACAGCTGGGACAGGCTGCTGTCGCCCGCCACGGAACCGGCGAGGCCGGGCGTGGACAGGAAGACGTACACGTTCGCGGCGATCAGCGCGTACGTCACCCAGGGGGTGCGGCGCACCGGGTTCACGTCATGGACGGGTATGACCACAAGGAAGTAGTGCCCCCAGTGGGCTGTGTGAATCGGTGAACGCGGCCACGCGCGCGTGCGTATGTCTCCTCAACCGCCCGCGGCACGGGGAAGGCGGGTCGCGGGGACGACGTGAGGAACAGGCGATGAACGACCGAGTTACTCCTCCGATGCACGCCACGCCCGACGGGGAGGCGGAGATCTCCCTGGTGGTGAGGTTGCCGTGGGAGGACGTCGCCCGGCTCGGCCAGGAGGCCGGACGGCTGGCTTCGCAGATGCAGCGGCCGGTGACGCTGGACGAGGCGGTGAGTCACCGGCTGCGGTCCGTACGCAGTGCTGCGCATGCCAAGCCGGCGGGGGAGCAGCCTGCGGCTGTCGCTCCTACGGCTTCGGTGTCCTCGTTGCCGCCGCGGCCTCCGGCGGAGCAGGCGCGGCAGGCCATTGAACGGATCAATGGTTCGGCGTAGGGGTTTCGCCGTGCCCCTAAGAGCCTTGCCGTACCGCCTTTGATGCCTTGCGGGCGGCTACGAGTACCGGGTCCCAGACCGGGCTGAACGGTGGGGCGTAGCCCAGGTCCAGGGCTGTCATTTGCTCCACCGTCATGCCGGCCGTGAGGGCGACCGCTGCGATGTCCACTCGCTTGCCGGCGCCCTCGCGGCCGACGATCTGCACGCCGAGCAGGCGGCCGGTCCGCCGCTCGGCGAGCATCTTCACCGTCATCGGGGAGGCGTTCGGGTAGTAGCCGGCGCGGCTGGTGGACTCGATGGTGACCGTCTCGAACTGCAGTCCGACCCTGCGTGCGTCCTTCTCGCGCAGGCCCGTGCGGGCGATCTCCAGGTCGCAGACCTTCGATACCGCGGTGCCGACGACGCCCGGGAAAGTGGCGTAGCCGCCGCCGACGTTGGTGCCGATGACCTGGCCGTGCTTGTTGGCGTGGGTGCCGAGGGCGATGTGGCGCTCCTGGCCCGAGACCAGGTCGAGGACCTCCACGCAGTCGCCGCCGGCCCAGATGTTCTCGTGCCCGCGCACCCGCATCGACAGGTCGGTGAGCAGGCCGCCGTGGGCGCCGAGGGGCAGCCCGGCCGCCTTGGCCAGTGCCGTCTCCGGGCGTACGCCGATGCCCAGGATCACCACGTCCGCCGGGTACTCGGCGTCCTCCGTGGCCACCGCCCGCACCCGGCCGTCCTCGCCGGTGTGCACCTTGGTGACCTCGGCGTCGTCGACCATGGTGATGCCCATGCCCTCCATGGCCTCGTGCACCAGGCGGCCCATGTCCGGATCGAGCGTGGACATCGGCTCGCTGCCGCGGTTGACGACGGTCACCTCGTAGCCGCGGTTGATGAGCGCCTCCGCCATCTCCACGCCGATGTAGCCCGCCCCGACGACCACCGCGCCACGGCCACGCGTGCGCGTGAGCGAGTCGATGAGCGCCTGGCCGTCGTCCAGTGTCTGCACGCCGTGCACACCGGGGGCGTCGGCTCCCGGCATGTCCGGGCGGATCGGGCGGGCACCGGTCGCGATCACGAGTTTGTCGTAGGACGTCCAGGACTCGTCGCCGGAATCGACGTCACGCGCGCGTACCCGGCCGCCCGCCACGTCGATCTCGGTGACCTCGGTCCGCATGCGCAGATCGATGTCCCGCGCGCGGTGTTCCTCGGGGGTGCGGGCGATCAGCTGGTCCCGTTCGTCGACGTCGCCGCCCACCCAGTACGGGATGCCGCACGCCGAGAACGAGGTGAAGTGGCCGCGCTCGAACGCCACGACCTCCAGCTCGTCGGGGCCCTTCAGGCGGCGTGCCTGCGACGCCGCGGACATCCCCGCGGCGTCGCCGCCGATCACGACCAGTCGTTCCCTCGCAGCGCTCATGTCCATGCGAACACGCTACGGGGGCGCGGCATTTCGGGCCGGACCCGGCACCGGTCAGTCCTGGCCGTTCTCGCGCGCTCCCGGGGCCTGCGGTGCGGCCGCCGGCAGCGGGCCCAGCGCGCCGGTCGCGGGTGCGGGGGCCGGGCGGTGCGGCAGCCGGGGCCGGACGAGCCGCAGCCACACCAGTGCGATCAGGGCCGCCACCGCGGCGAACGGCAGCACCGCGCCGAACGCCACCGCGAG
This sequence comes from Streptomyces sp. NPDC051172, assembly GCF_040682555.1. NCBI lineage: Bacteria > Bacillati > Actinomycetota > Actinomycetes > Kitasatosporales > Streptomycetaceae > Streptomyces > Streptomyces sp. NPDC051172. Next base: position 128,663 of record NZ_JBFBBE010000008.1, on the reverse strand, counting down.
CCATCGCAGCATCGTCACGAACGCGCCCCAGCCGCCGGCCAGCGCGTCCACGAACCCGGGACCGTCGTCCTTCGCGGCCGCCTTCACCGGCGTCTGGGAGAGGGACAGGGTGATCGTCGCGAGGCTCGTGCGGTCCTTCAGGGACGCCTGCTGGGCGAGCAGCGCCTCCAGGTCGGCCTCCCGGTTGCTCAGCTCGCCCTCCAGCTCCACCACGTCACTGAGCCTGGTGGCCCGGTCCATCAGCTCCCGGACCCGGGCGACGCTGGCCCGCTGCGACTTGATGCGGCTGTCCACGTCGACGACCTGGTCGGTGACGTCCTCGGCCTTCGCGGTGCGGTCGAGGAGCTTGCCCGCACCCTGGAGGTCGGCGAGGACCTTGTCGTACTGGTCGACCGGCACGCGCAGCACGACACGGGTGCGCTCGCGGCCCTTCTCGTCGCGGCTGGTGGTCTCGTCGCCGACATAGCCGCCCGCGTTCTCCGTGGTGGTGCGGGCCTCGTCGAGTGCCTTCGGTACGTCCTTGACCTGCACGGTCAGCGAGGCGGTGCGGATGATGCTGCTCGCGGTGAGCTTCGGCGCCCGCCCGGCCCCGGCACCGCTCGCGTTCCTCTCGCCGCCCGGCGCGGCGGCCTTCCCGTCGCTGCGGACGGCCTTCTCGGCAGTGCTGCTGCCCGCGGAATCGGAGTTGCTCCCGCTGCATCCGGTGAGCGCGAGCGCCGCGGCGAGCAGGATCGCGGCCAGGGCAGGGACAGGTCGTACCGGACGTCGTGCGCGCATGTGGGTGTACCCCCGAGGGTCGTGACGACTGATGCTCCTTCGACGCCGTGAGGGGCCGGGACGTTGGACCCGGACGGTCCCGATGCGGTCACGGTCGGGACTCGTGAAGGACACCAGGTCGCCGACGGGTTGTCAGAGGGGTCTGAGACGCTTGAGGGCATGCGCGAAGTGGAGAGTCGTACGGGCACCGGGCGGGTCGTCGTCGTCGGAGCCGGGATCGCCGGACTGGCCGCGGCCCACCGGCTGTTGCAGCGGGGCGCGCGGGTGACCGTGCTGGAGGCGTCGGACCGCGTCGGCGGCAAGCTGCTGCCCGGCGAGATCGCGGGCGCCCGCGTGGACTTCGGCGCCGAGTCGATGCTGGCGCGCAGACCGGAAGCGGTGGCTCTTGCCCGCGAGGTGGGCCTCGACGACCGGCTGCAGCCGCCGGCCACGGCGACGGCCTCGATCTGGACCCGCGGCGCCCTGCGCCCCATGCCCAAGGGCCACGTCATGGGCGTCCCCGGCACCGCCGCCGCGCTGACCGGCGTCCTGTCCGACGAGGGCCTGGCCCGCATCGAGTGCGACGCCGACCTGCCGCGCACGGAGGTCGGCGACGACGTCGCCGTCGGGGAGTACGTGGCGGCCCGGCTCGGCCGCGAGGTCGTCGACCGCCTGGTGGAACCGCTCCTCGGCGGCGTCTACGCGGGCGACGCGTACCGCATCTCGCTGCGCTCCGCGGTCCCGCAGCTGTACCAGGTCGCGAAGACGCACGACTCGCTCACGGAGGGCGTCCGCGAGCTCCAGGCCAGGATGGCCGCCGCCCAGCAGACCGGCCCCGTCTTCATGGGCATCCGGGGCGGCATCGGCAGCCTGCCCCTCGCGGTGGCGGACTCGGTCCGCGCGCGCGGCGGCGAGATCCTCACCGGGACGCCGGTGACCGAGCTGCGCCGCGAAGCCCCCGGCGGCTGGCGTGTCGTCGCCGGAGACCGTGTGCTGCACGCGGACGCCGTCGTCGTGGCCGTCCCCGCCCCCGCGGCCGCCGGCCTGCTGCGTCCCGAGGCCCCGGAGGCCGCCACCGAGCTCGCGGCCGTCGAGTACGCCTCCATGGCCCTGGTCTCCCTCGCCTACCGCCGCACCGACACCGCCCTCCCCCAGGGCAGCGGCTTCCTCGTCCCGCCGGTCGACGGACGCACCATCAAGGCGTCGACGTTCGCCTCCCAGAAGTGGGGCTGGATCGCCGAGGAGAACCCGGAGACGGTCGTCCTGCGCACATCCGTCGGCCGGTACGGCGAGACGGAGATCCTCCAGCGCGAGGATGCCGGCCTGGTGGACGTCTCCCGTCACGACCTGCGCGAGGCCACCGGCCTTGACGCCACGCCCCTCGAAACCCGCGTCACCCGCTGGACCGACGGCCTGCCCCAGTACCCCGTCGGCCACCACGCGCGCGTGGCCCGCATCCGCGAGCACGTGGCCAAGCTGCCGGGCCTCGCCGTCTGCGGCGCCCCGTACGACGGCGTCGGCATCCCGGCCTGCATCGCGAGCGCGTACGCCGCCGTCGACCAGATCGGCGGGGACCTGAGCGGTGTGGAGGAGCTCACCGCCAACCCGGTGCAGAGTCTGCACGGCGGAGCGGGAGAATAGCGACATGAGTGACGACGCCCCCACCACCGCCCCGGACCGCATCGCGAACAAGGGCAAGCTGGCCAAGGACCTCAACGAGGTCATCCGCTACACCCTGTGGTCAGTCTTCAAGCTGAAGGACGTGCTGCCCGAGGACCGCGCGGGCTACGCCGACGAGGTCCAGGAGCTGTTCGACCAGCTCGCCGCCAAGGACGTGACGATCCGCGGCACGTACGACGTGTCCGGCCTGCGCGCCGACGCCGACCTCATGATCTGGTGGCACGCGGAGACCAGCGACCAGCTGCAGGAGGCGTACAACCTCTTCCGCCGCACCAGGCTCGGCCGCGCCCTGGAGCCGGTCTGGTCGAACATGGCGCTGCACCGCCCCGCCGAGTTCAACCGCTCGCACATCCCGGCCTTCCTCGCCGACGAGACGCCCCGCAACTACGTCAGCGTCTACCCCTTCGTGCGCAGCTACGACTGGTACCTGCTGCCCGACGAGGACCGCCGCCGCATGCTCGCCGACCACGGCAAGATGGCCCGCGGCTACCCGGACGTGCGTGCCAACACGGTCGCCTCGTTCTCCCTCGGCGACTACGAGTGGATCCTGGCCTTCGAGGCCGACGAGCTGTACCGCATCGTCGACCTCATGCGCCACCTCCGCGCCTCCGAGGCCCGGATGCACGTCCGCGAGGAGGTCCCCTTCTACACGGGACGCCGCAAGGACATCGCGGAACTCGTCGCGGGCCTGGCGTAGGCGGCGCCCGGTCGTCGCGTGGTCAGGGACGGGCGGTCTTTCCCTTCAGGTTCTCCTTGATGGGGACCGGGTGGGCCCGGCCGTCCGTCGCGGCCGGGTTCGGCTCCGCGCGCGGGGCGCAGGACGCCTCCTGCACCGGCAGCCGGCCCTCCAGCAGATACGCGTCCAGGTAGCCGTTGATGCACCGGTTCGGGCCGCCCGCGATGCCGTGCGTGCCCGCCCCCCGCTCGGTCACCAGGACCGAGCCGTTCAGCCGGCGGTGCAGCTCCACGGCACCGTCGTACGGCGTCGCCGCGTCCCGCTCGGCGGCCAGGATCAGCGTCGGCGGCAGCTCACCCGGCCCGGTCCGCACATCGAGCGGCTGCTGCCGGGGTGCCGGCCAGTAGGCGCACGGCAGGTTCATCCACGCGTTGTCCCAGGTCTCGAAGGGCGCCATGCGCGCGAGCTGTGTGTTGTCCTGGTCCCAGACCTTCCAGTCCGTCGGCCAGGGCGCGTCGTTGCACTCGACGGCGGTGTACACCGCGTTGGTGTTCTCCGCTTCGGCGGCCGTCTCGGTGGCCGGACCGGCCTGCTCGACCAGCGGCTTCGCATCGCCCTTCAGATACGCCGACAGCGCCTTCGCGCGGGTCGCCCAGTAGTCGTCGTAGTACCCGGCCGACAGGAAAGCCGCCTGCAGTTCCGCCGGTCCCACCTTGCCGCCCGCCGGCTTCGCGGCCAGCTGCTCGCTCGCCTTCTCGTAGCCGGCCTGCACCTCGTCGGCCGTCTTCCCCAGCCCGTACACGTCGTCGTGCCGGGCGATCCACTCCCGGAAGTCCGCCCAGCGCTTCTCGAACGCGGCCGACTGGTCGAGGTTGTTGCGATACCAGATCTGCTCGGGAGCCGGGTTCACCGCCGAGTCGAACACCATCCGCCGCACGTGCGAGGGGAACAGCGTCGCGTACAGCGCCCCGAAGTAGGTGCCGTACGACGCACCCATGAACGTCAGCTTCCCCTCGCCCAGCGCCGCCCGCACGACGTCCAGGTCACGGGCGTTGTTGAGCGAGTTGAAGTACTGCAGCCCGCCACCGGACCGCTTGGCGCAGCCCGTGGCGTAGGCCTTCGCCTCCTTGATGCGCTCCTGCTTGTACGCCTCCGAGGGGTGCGTCGGTGCCTGTGAGGGCGCCTTGAAGAAGAGCTTGGGCTCCTCGCAGGACAGCGGCGAGGACTTGCCGACGCCGCGCGGGGAGTAGCCGACCAGGTCGTAGGCCGCCGCGAGCCGCTTCCACCCCGGGAGCATCCCGACGAGCGGGAAGTACAGGCCGTCGCCGCCCGGCCCGCCGGGGTTGTAGACCAGGGCGCCCTGCCGGGGCACCCGCCGCTTGCTGTTCCGGGGGTCCTTGTGCGTGGCCGTCACCCGGCTGACGGTCAGCTTGATCTGTTTGCCGCGCGGATGCGCGTAGTCGAGCGGGACGGACACCGTGCCGCACTCCATGGTGCCCGGCATGTCCTGCGCGGCGGCGCACTTCCCGAACTCGATGCCGGCCGCCTTGGCGCGCGCGGCGGCCACCGCCGTGCCGTGCAGCTCGGCCGCGTCCGGGGCGACAGGGGTGCTGCCTGCCGGCGCGGCCGCGAGGGCGGTCAGGAGCAGTGATCCGGCGGCCGAGTAGAGGGCGGCAGCTCTCATGACGTATCCCTTCGGTGCATGGCAGCGACAAAAGGGATGTTTCGTTCGGTGCATGAAGAAGGCAAGCACCGCCCCGGCGGTGTCGGCCTCAATGCCCCCTATGCGCCCCTGGCGTGTGATTCACGCCAGGACTGGTCGCGGTGCGCGAAGGCCGCGCGCAGGTCCGGTTCGCCGATCGCGCGGACGCCTCGTACGGCGACGGTGGTGAGATACGTACGGTCGTCACCGTTCGAGGCGCGCCGGGTCAGGGCGCCCAGCAGCCGCTGCCCGGCCGGGGAGGCCCAGCGCGAGTAGGGGTGGGCCTCGACCCGGGCGATGGCGAGGCAGCTCAGCGTCAGCGCGAGCGGCAGGGCGAACCACAGGGCGACCAGGCCGCGCGGCATGTCCGGCTGGGCGGGCACCAGCAGCGCGACCGCCCCCAGTACGAGCACGGCCACCGCGGCGAGCTGTACCTGGCGTACTCCGGCAGCGACGGTGGTCCGGGCACCGGCAGGCACGGCCAGGCCCGCGTCGACGAGCCGGTCGCCGAGGCCGGCGACCGCGTCCGCGGAGGCCGCCGCGGCCCGGACCGGGGCGATGCGGCTCTGTCCCTCGGGCCCGATGGCCCCTATGACGGACCGCTCCATGTCGTCCCGGCCGCGCGGGTCGACAACCGTTGCCCAGCCCGTGTGGGCGAGCAGCAGGCGCCGCTGCCGGGCCATGGAGACCATGGTCAGATCGGCGACCCTGCCGGGTCCGCCGGACAGGAACGCGGCCTCGTAGAGCGTCAGGTCATGACGCCGGGCATGCGCCGCGCCGTCCGCGTCCCCGGCCGCCGCACGTACGGCGGCCAGGCACAACCGCGTGCACGCGGTGCCGGCGGCGGCCCAGGCCAGCAGCAGGAGAACAACCCAGAACATGCCGCGTTTCTATGCCAGATGCCCGGGGAAACACCATGCCTTGTTCACCATGCGGACGGAGTGTTGTGGGTATGTGACGTTCCGTTTGTCGGCCCGGCCGAGGTCACGGCGGTGGGCTGGAGGCGGCCGGCGGCAGCGTGTAGGTCGGGGAGGAGGACGGCTCGAGCGGGACGACGGGGCCGGGGCCCGTGGTCGGGTCCGCCGGCGGGGGAGTGCTCGGGGAGGCCATGTCCTGGGCGAGGGCGTCCCAATTGATGTAGCCCGTGGCCTCCAGGACCTTGATGTGGTCCAGCACGGTCGTGTTCGCGTCGTCGGCGAGCGCGCGCACCAGCGAGTTCTGGGTGCTCGCACGGACCTGGGCGACGACCGAGAACACCCTGCCGTGGGCCAGCCGCAGGATGTTGGCGAACTTGCTGTCGTAGTCCGTGCCCTGCGCCGCGTTCAGGGTCGCCAGCCACTTCTTCTGCTGCTCGTTGGGCTCGTTGGGCAGCTGCAGCCCCAGCTTGGCCGCCACGTCCCGTACCCGCTGGTCGAGGAAGGTGTGCCCCAGGACCAGATGCTGGCCCGCGGTCCGTACGGCCTGGGTGCTGCCCTTCTGCTCGGCCTGCTGCCCGGCGGGCAGCTCCCACAGTCCGGCCAGCCGGACCTTCGTGATGAAGTCGCGGTCGAGCGCGGACAGCGGCCCGTACTGCGTCGACACGGTGTCGGCGTTCAGCACGCTGACGCCGGTCCCGGACCGGTCGGCGTACGACCAGATCGGGAAGATCAACGCCAGCAGGGTGGCCGTCAGGCCGATGATGATGACCCCGGTGCCGCTGAATATGCCTCGGCCGGTGACAGGTGGTCGCGGTCGCATGGTGCCTCCTACGGCACGGCATATTACTGCGGGGTTCGGTGGGCCCCGCTGTCGCGGCTGTCACCCGGGCGCTCAGCGGTGCAGGAGCACCCGCCGGGCCGCCCTGGCCATCCTCGCCGCCGGCCGCTGCGAGCGCGGGACGGGCCCCGACCGCTCCAGCCACCACTCCCTGAGCTCCCGCCGGGCCCGGCCGTCCTCCGGGCGCCCGTCGAGCAGCAGCCGCCCGGCGAAGTCCAGGGCGTCCCGGCGATAGCCGCCGGTCATCGGGTGCCGTTGGGCGTACGCGAGAAAGGCGGGCCGGTACGTTTCTTTGAGGATCACCGGCAGCTCGGGCGCGACCTTGGCCACGACATCCGCCCGCTTCCCGGCGAGCGCCCGCGCCTGCACCCCCAGCCGCACCCGGTCGAACCCCTCCGGCACGGGCGTCCCGGCGACGAGCGCGGACAGCAGGGCGGCCTGGGCGAGCCCGAGCCGCTGCCGGGCGGCATCGGTCGCAGGGGCGGCGACGGAGCCCACGACCGCCTCCGCCGCCTCTGTCACGGTCTCCTCGCGTATCGCCCGTCCCTTCGCCACGGCTGCCCGGATCGCCTCCAACTCGCCCTCCAGGACAGCAGGTTCGGGAAAGTTCTCGTCCCGCTCCAGCAGCACCCCGGGCGGCGAGACCCGTGCGGCGAGGTCGGTCAGGATGTCGAGGACCGGCTGTGGCACCGGGTGGGCGTGGCTGTCGTGCCAGACGCCGTCGCGTGCGAAGCCGCCCGCGACATGCACGTACGCGATGGCCTCCAGGGGGAGTTCCGCCAGCGCCTTGGCCGGGTCCTCGCCACGGTTGACGTGGTTGGTGTGCAGGTTGGCCACGTCGATCAGGAGCCGTACGCCCGTCCGGTCGGCGAGTTCGTACAGGAACTGCCCCTCGGTCAGCTCCTCGCCCGGCCAGGAGATCAGCGCGGCGATGTTCTCGACGGCGAGCGGCACCGGCAGCGCGTCCTGTGCGATGCGGACGTTCTCGCACAGCACGTCGAGGGCGTCCCTGGTGCGCGGCACCGGAAGCAGATGTCCGGCCTCCAGGAGCGGGGACGCCGTCAGCGGCCCGCCGGCCCGTACGAACGCGATGTGCTCGGTGACCAGCGGCGCACCCAGCGCCTCGGCCCGCTCGGCGAGTGCGGTGAGCCGGTGCTCGTCGGGCCGGTCGGCGCCGCCGAGGCCGAGCGAGACCCCGTGCGGGATCACGGTCACCCTGCGCTCGCGCAGCCGCCGCAGCGACTCGGGGAGGTGCCCGGGGCACACGTTCTCGGCCACGGCCTCGACCCAGTCGACGCCCGGCATGCGCTCCACGGCCTCGGCGATCTCCGGCCGCCACCCGATGCCCGTTCCCAGCCGCTCCATGGTCCGTCCCCTCCCTGCCGTCTCCCCGAAGAACGTGACGGGGGTATGGCCCCGCCGCTCGCACGCGAATCCCGTCGCCGGAACCTTCAGAGCAACATTTGAGGTTCGGTCCGGCCGGCCCGGCTCACCGCAGCACACCCTCGGAGCCCACCGGGTCCACCGGGTCCACCGGATCCGGCCGGTCGGTGTTGACCGTGCCCGGCGCGCCCGGCGACGGCCGGGACGTCGTGCCGACGTCACCGGTGGCCCCGGCGGCGGGCGCCGAGGGCACCACCTGGCCGGGTACCGGTGCCGACGGGCCGGTCGGGCCGGCGGTCGTGGTGGCCACCGCGTCGTTGGCGAGGGCGTCGAAATCGACCCGGCCGGTCTTCTCCAGCACCGTGATGTGGTCGAGGACCGTCTGGTTGGCGTCCGAGGCCAGCTGCCGTACCAGCGTGTTCCGGGTGGAGTTCCGGACGGTGCCGATGGCCGGGAAGATCTTGCCGTGCGCGGCGCGCAGCAGGTTCACGAACTTGTACTCGTACTCCGCGCCCGTCGCCGCGGTCATCTCCTGCAGCCAGCCCTGCTGTTGCTCGTTCGGCTGGTTCGGCAGTTCGACGCCGAGCCGGGCCGCGACGATCCGCACCCGCTTGTCGAGGTCGGTGTGGCCGACGATGAGGTGGTCGCCCGCCTCCTTGATCGCCTGGCTGGGCGCGCGCTCGACCGCCTGCTGCCCGGCGGGCAGCTCCCACAGGCCGGCCAGCCGCACCCGCACGATCAGATCGCGGTCGGCGGCGGTCAGTGGACCCCACTGGGTGTTCACGGTCCCCGCCGCGACGTTCGCCTGACCGGTGCCCGACCGGTCGGCGTAGGACCACACCGGGAACGCGATTGCTCCGATGGTGACGACGAGGCCCGCGACGAGCAGGGCCGTACCGTTGATCCGCATGCCAGGGAGTACGGTCCGGCCTCCCGCATTGTTCAAGCGAAAGAAAAAAAGCTAAATGGCTGGCAAAGTCGTGGCGTGTTCGGGTCAGCGCAGCGCAGGGTGATCGGCCACCACCGTGCAGGAGCCGGGCGCGATCTCCGTGAAACCCGCGTCACGCACCAACGGCAGCCCGCTCGTGGTCAGTCGGCCCCAGCGTCCAGGGTCGGCGCTCCGCACGGCGAGCGGGAAACCCGCGTCCCGCCAGGCCGCCCGCTCCTCGTCCGACAGCTCCCACCAGGCCAGTTGAGCGCCGTGCCCCGCCTGCGCCATCGCCTTGCCTGCGGACATGTCGAGATCGGGGTTCAGCCACAGCACGGGCACCGCGGGATCCGCCTTCGCCGGCGGCTCCGGGTCGTCGAGATCGGTGCCGGAGACCTGCAGCTTGGCCAGGTCCTTGGGCCACCCGTCGAGCGGTACGGGCGGAAACACCCGTACCTCCGCCGACTTGCCGCTCACCGTGATCCCGGGCAGCGCCTCGGCCCGCCGCCACTCGGCACCGCGGGCGCGCCGCACCACCTTGCGGATCCGGGCGTCCTGCCAGTCCGACACGACCTGGGCCCATTCCCCGTCGCCGAGGGACCGCTCGTCGCTGAGCATCACCAGTACGGCCCGGGCGGCGGTCTCCAGTGCGTCGGTGCGGGCGGGCGGCGCGGGCTTCTCGATGTGCACGACGAGAGGCAGCACGAACTGGGGTGCCTGATCGCGCCCGTTGGGCTCGGACCGGAAGGGGCTGTCGTCGGCGGACGTCACGTCTTGGCTCACACCAGCCAACCTTAAGGGGGCGCCGGGCAGTGCCACTTTGCGAAGATGCCGTCATGCGACGTGATCTTCGGCTCGACAACGTCGGCCGCCGCTACGGCATCCGCGGCCCCTGGGTCTTACGCGGCGTCCACCTCGCCGTGACGCCGGGCACACTGACCCGCGTCGAAGGACCGAACGGCACCGGCAAGTCCACCCTCCTGCGTCTGCTGGCCGGCCTGGACGCCCCCAGCGAGGGCCGTATCACCGGCCGCCCCCGCACGGCCTACGTCCCCGAACGCTTCCCGTCGGCCCTCCCGTTCACCCCGCACGGCTACCTCACCCACCTCGGCACCATCCACGGCCTCTCCCGCAGTACGGCGATCCGCGCCGCGGGCGAATGGCTGGACCGCTTCGGCGCAGCCGCGCACGCCCGCACCCCCATGGCCCAGCTGTCGAAGGGCAGCAGCCAGAAGGTCGCCGTCGCGCAGGCCCTGCTCGCCGAGCCGGAGCTGCTCGTCCTCGACGAGGCCTGGACGGGCCTGGACGCGGCCGCCCGCACCGAACTGGAGCGGGCCGTCGCGGAGCGAACCGCTGCGGGCTGCGCCGTGGTCTTCGTCGACCACGACCCGCGCCGTCTGGAGGGGGTGTCCGACACCACGTACACAGTGCGCGACGGCGGCCTCGAACGCCGTACCCGCGAGACCGCCGCACCGCACGACGGTCCGCAGGTGGTGGTCGAGGTGCAGGGCCCGCAGGGCGGGCAGCCGCCCGTCGAGGCACTGGGCGCCCTCGTCTGTGCGGAGGAGGCCGCGCCGGGCACCCACCGCCTCACCGTCCCCGCCTCCCACTCGGACGTCGTGCTGCGCACCCTGCTGACGGCCCGCCCGCCGTGGCACGTGGTCAGCGTGCAGCCCATCGACCAACACGCCAAGGACAGCCGCCTATGACCGCCCTCCTGCGCTACCAGGCCGCCCTTCTGCTGCGCTCGCAGCGCTGGCTGCCGCCGGTCATCCTGTACGCGGCGTTCCTCGGCATCGGTGTGCAGAGCGGGCAGCCCGTCCTCGACTCGCTGGGTTACGCGGCCGCGGCCCTGCTGCCCGTCACCGCCTGGCTGGTAAGGATCTGCGTCACCGTCGAACCGCCCGCGGCCCGTGCCTGCGTGGCCGCGGCCTCCGGGCCGGGGCGGGCGCATCTGGCCCGGCTGCTGGTGGCCCTGATGGCAGCGGCGGTGCTCGGCACGGCCGCGGTCCTCGTCGTGACCCTGATCAGCGCGCCGGTCAGCACGGACAACCGGACCCGGATCGCACTGCTCCCGGCGGCCGCGGCCGGGCTCCTCGCCGCGCAGGCCTGCGCACTGCTCGGCACGGCGGTCGGCGCACTCACCAACTGGCCGGTACTGCGCGCACCCGGCCGGGCGGTCCCGGCGATGCTGCTCACGGCGCTGCTGTCGGCGGTGACGACGGGCTCCCCGGCGCAGGCAGCGGTCAGCGACCTGGTCACCGGCTCCCAGTCGGGCAGGATCCCCGTCCCCCTGCTCCCACTGACCACGGCAGCCGTCCTCGCAACAGCGGCAATCGCAGCGACCTGCGCCCTCACGTCCCGCCGCTCACCCTGAGCCGGCGTCGTCGACACGTCCCCGCGCCCTACGGGGCGCGGCAGCCTGCGCCTCACGTCCCGGCCGTCATCCTGAGCAGGCGGTGCGCTGAGCCTCCTGCCACTCGCACACCGGGCACAGGGTGATCCCCTTGTACGACTCCGGGTACTCGGTCGGCTCGCGGCAGAGTACGCACTCGGCATACGGCGGCCCGTCCTCCCGGGGCGGCTTCGTCGCGTTGCGGATGGTGCAGTGGTCCTCGCTCACACCCCCAGCGTAAGCCGCTCACTGCCGGCCCCTCGTGGCTCCGATCAGCTGGGACACCTTCACGAACCGGTAGCCCTGCTTGCGCAGCTCCGGCACGATCCGGCGGACCGCCCGCTCGGTCGCCGGCGCCGCGCTGCGTGTGCAGTGCATGACGACGACCGAGCCCGGCCGTACCCCGTCCAGCACCTGCCGGGCCACCGCGTCCGCGTCGGTGGCGAAGGCGTCGCCGCTCACCACGTCCCATTGCACGGCGGTGACGCCGGTCGCGGACAGCGCCTTCAGGGCCTGCCGGTCGTAACAGCCGCCCGGGAAGCGGAAGTACGGCATCGCGTTCGGCACCCCGGCCCTGCGGAACGCGGCGTACGCCCGCTCCACGTCCGACCGCATCCGGGCCTCGGAGACGGTCGGCAGGCCGTAGCAGTTCCCGGTGAAGCTGTAGTGGCTGTACGAGTGATTGGCGACCTCGAAGAGCGGGTCCCGCCCGATGGACCGCGCCTGCGACGGGTATTCGTCCGCCCACCGCCCGGTCATGAACACGGTCGCCGGAACCTTCAGCGCGCGCAGCGTCGCGATCAGCTCCGGATTGTCGAACCGCTCGCCCGCGGCGGCCCGCGCTCCCTGATCGGCGGTCATGTCGGCATCGAAGGTGAGAGCGACTGTTCTGCCCTGTGTGCGCGGGCCGTTCTTGAAGACGGGGGTGAGACCTGCCGGGCCGGGGGCCAGGGTCGGGGGCCGGGACGGGGCGGCGGAGGTCGCGGAGGGGGCCGGGCGGGCGGCGTGGGGCGTGGCGGGGGCGCCACAGGCGGTGAGCACGGCGCCGACTGCACAGGCGGCGGCTGCATGGCGTACGCGTACGGGTCGTACGAGACTGATCATCGTACGAACATAAAGGCATGAAGCGGGCGAATCGTGGATCGGCGCACTGCTCCGGTCAAGGCCCGGCGATCAGCGCCCGTAGCGGCCCGTCAGGGTGCCGGAGGCCGCCGTGTGGCCGGTCAGTGCGCGTCTGACGTCGTCGGCTGTGGCGTCGGCGGACAGGGTGAGGGTCTTGTCGGTGGCGTAGACCGAGAAGACGTAGTGGTGGGGCTTTCCCCTGGGCGGGCAGGGGCCGCCGTACGCGTTCTTCTTGAAGCCGTTGCGGCCCTGGGTGGCACCCTTGGGTACCTGGCCGGCGGCCCAGTGGGTGTCGTGCGGGTCGATGCCCCACATCAGCCAGTGCACGAAGGTGCCGAGCGGGGCGTCCGGGTCCTCGACCAGCACGACCAGTTCGGCGGCGGTGCCGGGGACCCCGGAGAGGTCCAGCGGCGGCGAGACGTCCGCCCCGTCGCACGTGTAGCGGCGGGGGACGGTGCCGCCCTCGGAGAAGGCGCTGCTCGTCACGGTGATCCGCCGCGCGGCGCTGGGTGCGGGGACGGACGTACCACCGCCGTCGTCCCCGCAGCCCGAGGCGAGCCCCACTGTCGCCGCGGCGGCGACGATGACGAGCCTGCACTGCATGGACGAAACGCTAGCCGCGCACATGCGCCCCCGCTACCTGCGCCAGGGTCCCGTCACCGCGAGCGCCGTGCCGGGCGGGCAGCAGTTGACGTACATCGTGCGCCTGCGTGACGCCCTTCGGGCCGAAGTCCTGCGGTAGAAGAGGCCGAAGGGCTCGAGGAAGGCGTCCTCGGTCTGCTCGCAGGCGAGCCAGGTGACCCAAGGGCTGGGCCCGCCCGCGCAGTTGACGGCCTGCTAGCGGAAGCCTTTCGGCAGGTCGAGCAGGCCCTTACCCGGTGTAACACGTGTCATGTCTCGATCTGGTGGTCCGGCGGGGGCGCCGGCGCAGGCGGCGGGTGTTCCTGCGCCCGTTCCAGGAACCGCAGCAGCTCCACGGGGAAGGGCAGCACGAGCGTCGAGTTCTTCTCGGCGGCCACCGCGACCACCGTCTGCAACAGCCGCAGCTGCAGCGCCGCGGGCTGCTCGGACATCTCCTTTGCCGCCTCGGCCAGCTTCTTGGAGGCCTGGAGTTCGGCGTCCGCGTTGATGATGCGGGCCCGCCGCTCGCGGTCGGCCTCGGCCTGGCGGGCCATGGAGCGCTTCATCGCGTCCGGCAGGGACACGTCCTTGATCTCGACCCGGTCGACCTGCACGCCCCAGCCGACGGCCGGGCTGTCGATCATCAGCTCCAGGCCTTCGTTGAGCTTCTCGCGGTTGGAGAGCAGGTCGTCCAGCTCGCTCTTGCCGATGATCGACCGCAGGGACGTCTGCGCCATCTGGGAGACCGCGAACTTGTAGTCCTCGACCTTGACGAGCGCGTTCGCCGGGTCGACCACCCTGAAGTAGACGACGGCGTCCACGCGCACCGTCACGTTGTCCCGGGTGATGCCCTCCTGGGCAGGCACCGGCATCGTGACGATCTGCATGTTCACCTTGTTGAGCCGGTCCACGAACGGGATGATCATCGTGAATCCGGGCTCCCGCACGGCACCGGCGAGCCGCCCGAGGCGGAAGACCACCCCCCGCTCGAACTGCTTGACGACCTTCGCCGCCGCGGCGAGGTAGACGATCCCCGCGGAACCGGCCACCACGGTCGCCGTCACCAGCTCAGGAACCATCACGACCCCCTCTGTCAGAGGGCTGGTAAGTCTGCTTCTGTAACGATATGCCCAGTGGCTGGTCCCGGGCGACGACGGACCCGGGACCAGCCACCGGCGAGCTATGCGGCCGTGACCCGCACGGGTTCGGTGCCGACCGCGCTGTGCCGCTCGGCCCAGTTCTCCAGAGCCGTACGGCAGGCGTGGTCGAGGTGGTGCAGCCCGGACAGGTCCAGCTCGACCGGGCGGTCCTGGGGCAGCGCCTCCAGGCTGTCGAGGATCTTCGGCAGCCGCAGGAAGGTGGCGTTGCCCGAGAGGTGGACCTGGATGGGCCCCGCACCCTTGTCGACGACCTCGGTCTTGAGATGCGAGGCCTCCCAGGCGGTCTTCGCCACGGACAGCGCCAGACCGATGAGCACGCCCTCGAACATGTTCACCGCGACGATCGACACCGCCGTCACCACGAGGATCAGCGCCTCGCCCCGGTGGCTGCGCCACAGCGACGAGATCTCGCGGAACGGGATCAGCTTCCAGCCCGCGTGCACGAGGATGCCGGCCAGGGCGGGAATCGGGACCAGCGCCAGGGTGGACGGCAGCGCGGCGGCGAACAGCAGGAGCCAGGCGCCGTGCAGCACCCGCGAGGTCTTGGTCTTCGCGCCCGCGTTGACGTTGGCGGAGCTGCGCACGATGACCGCGGTCATCGGCAGGGCGCCGAGCAGGCCGCAGACCGTGTTGCCCACGCCCTGGGCGACCATCTCCTTGTTGTACTCGGTGCGCGGACCGTCGTGCAGCCGGTCCACGGCCGCCGCGCTGAACAGGCTCTCGGCCGAGGCGATCAGCGCGAACGCGACGATCGTGCCCCAGATGGCCGGGGTGGCCAGCTCACCGAAGGCGCCGGCACCGGGCACCTGGACGACACCGAACAGGCCCTCCACGGTGACGGTGGCGACCGGCAGGCCGAAGGCCAGGGCGGCGACCGTGGCCAGGACCACCGCGGCGAGGGCGCCGGGCACGGACTGCACCGCCTTCGGCAGCTTCTTCCACAACACGATGACGGCGATGGTGCCCGCCCCGATGGCGAGCGAGGCCAGAGCCGCGCTGCTCCCGAGCGCGTCGGCGAACGCCCCGGGCAGACCCGCGATCTTGCCGATGCCGGTCGACGGGGCCTTCAGACCGGCCGCCGCGTAGATCTGCCCGGCGATGATCACCAGGCCGATGCCGCAGAGCATGCCTTCGACGACGGAGACGGATATCGCCCGGAACCAGCGGCCTATCTTGAGGAAGCCCATGGCGAGCTGGAGCAGACCGGCCATCAGCACGATCACGCCGAGCGTGCCGACGCCGAACTCGCTGACGGCCTCGAAGACGAGCACGGTCAGGCCGGCGGCCGGCCCCGAGACCTGGAGGCTGCTGCCGGGCAGGAACCCGGTGACGAGACCGCCCACGATGCCGGTGACGAGGCCCAGCTCCGCCGGGACGCCGGAGGCGACCGCCACGCCGACACACAGCGGCACGGCGACCAGGAAGACGACTATGGAGGCGAGGAAGTCCTGCCTCAGATAAGGGTATTTGGTCGTCATCGCGGCGCTCACAGGGCCTTGAAGACGTCGGAGGCGGTGTCGTGCGCCAGGACGGCGCCGGTGTGGACCTCGTAGTACCAGGCGTGCAGGGACAGTTGGCGGTCCTTCAGCTTCTTCTCGATGAACGGGTAGGAGCGCAGCCGCAGCAACTGCGTCAGGACGTGGCTCTGCACGCCCTCGGTGACGGCCGGGTCCTCGGCCGCGCCTGCCGGGCGCGGGGTGGCGTGCGCGAGCCAGTCGCGCACCGCGGGGACGGCGGTCAGGTCGTCGCCGCGCACCAGGGCACCGACCGCGCCGCAGTGCGAGTGGCCGCAGACGACGATGTCGTCGACCCCGAGCACCTCCACGGCGTACTCGATGGTGGCCGCCTCGCTGGTGGGGTGCTCGGAGGCGAACGGCGGGACGATGTTGCCCGCGGTGCGCAGCTCGAAGAGCTCGCCCGGGCGGGCGCCGGTGATCAGGGCCGGGACGACCCTGGAGTCGGAGCAGGTGATGAACAGCACCTGCGGGGACTGGCCTTCGGCGAGTTTGGCGAACTCCTCAGGGCGCTGTCCGAACGTACGGGCGTTGTCGATGAGGGGCTGCATGATGTGGTGACTCCTCCTGGCGCGCCACGACGGCGCGTCGGTGTGGGCAGGACAGAGGTGGGGGAAATGCGCTGTTCTGCTTCTCTCTCAGCAGCGGAAGACCTGAAGTGCCGCCGGAGAGTGGGATGTCGAGGGTCTCGACAGATGATGGGCGCGGTTCGCGACCGGTTCGTGGACGGAGGCCGGGTCCTGCGCCAGCAGTTGGCGCTCGGGCTCCTCGGGTGTGCCTCCGGTGTTCGCGTGCCGGTCGCGGGGGCGCAGGGGGCCGGTCGGCTCCCCGGAGCGTCCGCAGTCGCGGTGCGTCGCGGACTCGTCACGCAGCGCCTTGCCCGAGAGTTTGTTTCCGGGCAGATCCTTGGCCACGGCATGACGAACCGTGTGCGCGGCTGCGAAGGACGTGGTGGGTGCGAAGAAGGTGAGGGCAAGCAGGGCGGCGGCGAGCACGGCCAGGACCGTACGGGTCGTCGTACCTCGGAACATGCGCCCCCCTTCCCGTCGCTCAGTTTCTCGCATCGACCAAGGGATGGTCAATCACCGGTCAAGAAACACGTTAACCCTGCAAAGTTGTTTGCAGGGTTAACTTCACGTTTCCAGCTGAAGAGAGCCTGAAATGCGCTGGTGGGGTGGCCTGAACTAGTCGCTCTCGGCGAGTCCCTTGCCGTCTCGGGCCAGCGCGGTGAGCCGGGAGATCGCCCGGAAGTACTTCTTGCGGTAGCCGCCGTTCAGCATCTCCTCGCTGAACAGCCGGTCGAAGGGCAGCCCGGAGGCGAGGACCGGCACCTCACGGTCGTAGAGCCGGTCCGCGAGCACCACGAGCCGCAGGGCTGTCGACTGGTCGGGGACGGGGCGCACGTCGGTGAGGCAGACCGCCTTCAGGCCGTCGGCCAGCGCGCCGTAGCGGCTGGGGTGGACCTTGGCGAGGTGGTCGAGAAGGTGCGGGAAGTCGTCGAGCGAGGCTCCCGGGGTGGCGTACGCCGCCTTCGTCACCTGCTCGTCGGAGAAGGGTGCCGGTGCCTCGGGCAGGCCGCGGTGGCGGTAGTCCTCGCCGTCGATGCGCAGGGCGCGGAAGTGGGCGGACAGGCCCTGGATCTCGCGCAGGAAGTCGGCGGCCGCGAAACGGCCCTCGCCGAGCTTGCCGGGGAGGGTGTTGGAGGTGGCGGCCAGAGCCACACCGGCGTCGACGAGCCTGCCGAGCAGGGTCGACACGAGGACGGTGTCGCCCGGGTCGTCGAGCTCGAACTCGTCGATGCACAGGAGACGGTGGCCGCTGAGCGTCTGCACGGTCTGCTGGAAGCCCAGAGCGCCGACCAGATTGGTGAGCTCGACGAACGTGCCGAACGCCTTGAGCGCGGGCTCCGCCGGGGTGGCGTGCCAGAGGGAGGCGAGGAGGTGGGTCTTGCCGACGCCGTAACCGCCGTCGAGGTAGACGCCGCGGGGGCCGGCCGGGATCTTCGGCGCCTTCGGCTTCCCGAATCCGAGGAAGCCGCGCTTACCGCCGCCGACGGCGTGCGCCCCGCCGAGCCCGGCCGCGAAGCCCTCGAGGACCCGGACCGCCTCGGTCTGGCTGGGCTGGTTCGGGTCCGGTATGTAGGTGCTGAAGCGGACCGAGTCGAAGCGCGGCGGCGGCACCATCTCGGCTACCAGGCGGTCCGCGGGGACGTGCGGTGCACGGGCGCACAGGGACAGCGGGGCCGCGTCGGCTATCGGGCTGAGGCCGGGGGCGGAAGGGGAGGACGACACGGTTCCCCATGCTAAGCGCCGTGCCACACTGCACGACATGCGACGCCTGTTCCCTGTGACCGACGAGACAGTGCCGAAAGCCCCTGGAACTCCGGGTGAGGAGGGTGTGGCCGGTGTTCCCGAAGTCCTGGTCGACCGCGAGTGGAGCCTCGCCGAACTCGCCGCCGCCTATGCCTACCCCGAGCCCACCGCCGGGGGACGGCCCGTCCCGTGGCTGCGCGCGAACATGGTCTCCACGCTCGACGGGGCCGCCCAGCACGACGGGCGGTCGCAGCCGATCTCCAGCGCCGCCGACATGCGGATCTTCGGCACCCTGCGCGGGCTGGCGGACGTCGTGGTCGTCGGTGCGGAAACGGTACGTCAGGAGGGGTACCGGCCGGCACGCGCGCGTGCGGAGTTCGCGGAGCTGCGACAGGCGGCCGGGCAGCCGCCGGCGCCGGCGATCGCGGTGGTCAGCGCCAGCCTGGACCTGGACTTCTCGCTCCCGCTGTTCACGTCGCCGGTGGTGCCGACCCTGGTCCTGACGGGCGCCGCGGCGGCCCCGGACCGGGTCGCCGCCGCCGAGAAGGCCGGCGCCCGGGTGGTGATCGCCGGTGACGGCGTCGGCGTGGAGCCCGCCCGCGCCGTACGGGCCCTGGGTGACCTCGGGTACACCCGGCTGCTGACCGAGGGGGGCCCACGGCTGCTCGGCCAGCTGGTGGCCGCCGGGGTGCTCGACGAGCTCTGTCTCGCCGTCTCCCCGATGCTCACCGCCGGCGACGCGCAGCGCATCGCGGGCGGACCGTCGGTCGCGGTTCCGCAGCGCTTCGTCCTCGCGTCGCTGCTGGAGGAGGAGGGTTTCCTCTTCACCCGCTACCGGCGGCCCTGAGAATCGTTCAGCGGTACCGCCGGTCCCGAAAACGGCGGAACCTACCGTTCCGCTTTGCTCGGGGCGGGCACACTGAATCTCGCAGTCCCCGTGACATCACGGGGCAGGATGGTTTCCACAGAAGGGGCGCCCGGTGTTCACAAGCGTATTGATGATCGAGAAGGCCCTGACGTCCGCAGACGTGGAGTTCGTCACCAGCTTGCACGGAGACGAGGAGGTCTCCTTCCACGTGCTGCTCCAGCCCCGCGGCGACCAGGCGGACCGCCTGCTGCGGGCCATCGACGACGTCGCGCTCGGCGAACTGGACGAGGTCGCCCGCGAGCGGGACGTTCCCGAGGGGGAGGCCGCACGGCCCTTCGGGGAGCAGGCGCTGGAGGTGTCGCTGCAGGCCTTGCAGGCTGCGGGCAGCTCCGCCGAGGGGCGGCTGATCGAGGATCATCCGTTGGATGCGTTGAAGGGTCTCGTGGACGAGGTGGGGGCGGACGAGGTGATCGTGCTGACCGATCCCCACTACGTGGAGGAGTTCTTTCACCGGGACTGGGCGTCCCGGGCTCGGCACAAGGTGGGTGTGCCGGTGCTGAAGTTGTTCTCGCACAGCAAGGTGTAGTTCTTTGGCTGCGGGTCGGTGGGGGCTGGTCGCGCCCGCGCGGCGGAGCCGCACATTGATACAGCCCCGCGCCCCTGGGGTGGTGCAGTTCCCGGCGTCCAATGGTCGGGGGCGGTTGTCGTACCGAATAGGCTGGGGCGCTGAACCGCCGCCGTACCGCACGCACAGGGAGAAAACGCATGGCACCCGGCCTTCCCCCCGCCATGGAGCGACCGCATTTCATCGGCATCGGTGGGGCCGGGATGTCGGGGATCGCGAAGATTCTTGCTCAGCGTGGCGGCAAGGTGGCCGGTAGCGATGCGAAGGAGTCCGCCACCGCCGAGGCGCTGCGGGCGCTGGGTGTGACCGTGCATGTCGGGCACGCGGCGGAGCATCTCGCCGACGACGCCAGTTGTGTCGTCGTGTCGTCGGCGATCCGGAAGGACAATCCGGAGCTGGCCCGGGCCGCCGAGCTGGAGATTCCGGTGGTGCACCGGTCCGACGCCCTCGCCGCGCTGATGGACGGGCTCAGGCCGATCGCGGTCGCGGGGACGCACGGCAAGACGACCACGACGTCGATGCTGGCCGTCTCGCTGAGCGAGCTGGGCCTGAAGCCGTCGTACGCGATCGGCGGCGACCTGGACGCGCCCGGCTCCAACGCCCTGCACGGCGAGGGCGAGATCTTCGTCGCCGAGGCCGATGAATCGGACCGCAGCTTCCACAAGTACGCGCCCGAGGTCGCGATCGTCCTCAACGTCGAGCTCGACCACCACGCCAACTACGCGTCCATGGACGAGATCTACGAGTCCTTCGAGACGTTCGCCGGACGGATCGTGCCGGGCGGCACGCTGGTGATCTCCTCCGACCACGAGGGTGCGCGCGAACTGCGCCGGCGGCTCGCCGGTTCGGTGCGGACGGTGACGTACGGCGAGGCCGAGGACGCCGATGTACGGGTCCTGTCGGTCGTACCGCAGGGGCTGAAGAGCGAGGTCACGGTCCTGCTGGACGGACAGGAGCTGACCTTCGCCGTCTCCGTGCCCGGCCGTCACTACGCGCACAACGCCGTGGCCGCCCTCGCGGCGGGCGTCGCCCTGGGCGTCCCGGCTGCCGAGCTGGCCCCGGCCCTGGCCGCGTACACCGGTGTGAAGCGCCGACTGCAGCTGAAGGGCGAGGCGGCCGGGGTCCAGGTCATCGACTCCTACGCCCACCACCCGACGGAGATGACCGCCGACCTGGAGGCGATGCGCGCCGCGGCGGGCGAGGCGCGGATCCTGGTCGTCTTCCAGCCGCACCTGTTCTCGCGGACGCAGGAGCTCGGCAAGGAGATGGGGCAGTCGCTGGCCCTGGCGGACGCGTCGGTGGTCCTAGACGTCTATCCGGCCCGTGAGGACCCGATCCCGGGCGTGACGAGCGAGCTGATCATCGAGGCGGCGCAGGCCGCGGGCGCGGACGTGACACCCGTCCACGACAAGGCCGAGGTGCCCGAGGCCGTGGCGGGAATGGCGAAGGCGGGTGATCTCGTTCTCACCATGGGCGCGGGTGACGTCACCGACCTCGGACCGCGCATCCTGGACCGTCTCGCGAAGTAAGGGGCTGAGCTTCATGTCGTACGACGTCGAAAAGCCGGACGAGCAGTGGCGTGCGGAGCTGACCCCGGCCGAGTACGCCGTGTTGCGGCAGGCTGCGACCGAGCCGGCCTTCACGGGTGAGTACACCGGCACCAAGACGACGGGCGTGTATTCGTGCCGCGCATGCGGCGCCGAACTGTTCACCTCGACCACGAAGTTCGAGTCGCACTGCGGCTGGCCGTCCTTCTACGACCCGAAGGACACCGACGCGGTCGAGCTGATCGAGGACCGCTCGCACGGCATGGTGCGCACCGAGGTGCGGTGCGCGCGGTGCGGGTCGCATCTCGGGCACGTCTTCGAGGGCGAGGGGTATCCGACCCCTACCGACCAGCGGTACTGCATCAACTCCATTTCCCTGCGGCTGACCGCTGACGAGGGCTGACCGTCCTAGTCCGCCGTCCTGGCGTAGGTGTAGGGGGCGGCGACCGCGCCGCTGTGATGATCCGCTGCACGCAGCGCGGCGGTGAGGCGTTCGCGGGGTTTCAGGCCGAGGCCGGCGGTGGCGTGGAGGGCGCCGAGGGCGTACTCGTCGCCGCAGCCGACCGCGGCGTACCTGTCGGCGGACTCGCTGACCTGGTAGTCGCCGTGGATGGCGAAGAGCCGGCCGTGGACGCCCACGAGGAAGCTGCCGGCCTGTTCCTGCTCGGACTCCTTGCGCGCCCAGCCGCCGTCCTTGAGGCAGGCGCGGACCGCGTTGACGAAGGTCGTGGCCATGAAGCGGTAGAGGGCACCTTCCGGGTGCGGGGCCTCAAGTGCGTAGTGCAGCAACTGGCCCATGCGGAAGGAGGTGGTGTACCCGAGGACGTAGGGTCCGTTGGTGAACACCTTGGGGTCGCGGCAGATGGTGAGCCGGTAGTCGTCACTGCCCGCGGAGTCTCCGGCCAGATGTACTCGTTTGCGGTGAACCAGGCCGACGATGACGGTCAAGTCAGCACCCCCGTAGTGGTGTTGAGGCATGCGTGGCCGCCTCGGGGCATTTCTGCCCGCCGACTGCGCGGAGTCACCGCTTCCGTTCAGCGGTGCTGTATCAACAGCTCTGTGGCGCGTCCGACCCGGCGGGACGGTCGAGCGGGCTCGTCGGGTGGGCCCGGGCCGGTGACCTTCGGCCGTGGCGTCTGCTGCGCGGTGGGCGGTGGGGCCACAACAGGACATAGGCGGCGGAACCGGCCGCGAAGGCCAGACGGATCAGGCCCTGGGCGGAGTCCGAGGGGATGAACAGGGCGCTGCCGTACAGGGAGATGAGGGCGAGCCAGCTGACCCAGGGGACCAGCCGGCGCTGGCCGATGGAGTCCCAGATCAGGGTGCCGAGGAGGACCGAGGCGTTGTAGTACGTGTACACGCTCGGGTCCAGGACGATGCGGGCGTCGGCGGCGAGGAGCACGACGGCCGGCCAGCGGTGCCGACGGACCGCCAGGGCGCCCAGGGCCATGCCGAGAGCCATCTGTGCGGGACGGTCCCACCAGGGGGTGGCGGGGTCGTGCACGCCGAACCAGCGCAGGGCCGAGGCGGGCTGGTTCGGGATCGTGAAGCGTGCGGCGGACAGGGTGTCCAGATGCGTGAGGTAGAAGGGCAGCCAGGCGACGGCCACCAGGCCGACCGTCCAGGCGGCGGAGCGCAGCCGGGCGGGGCGCGGCAGGGCCAGCAGCAGGGGCAGGAAGCCGACCGCCCAGGGTTTGGAGTCCACGGCCAGGGCCAGGAAGACGCCCACGGCCGTCGCGTTGCCGCGCACCAGCGCCCGTACGGCGAGGGTGGTGAAGAACAGCGCCATGACGTCGTCCAGGTGCGCGAAACGCACCGATACCTCCACCCACATCGGGATGAAGGCCGCCCCGGCGATCAGCACACGCTGCTGGAGGCGTTTGTGGTTGAGTCCCGTGCCCCGGTAGTGGTCGGCGGCGGCCCGGCCGACCAGCACCAGCATGTACAGGCCCAGGCCGGACATGAACGCATCGGCGAGCTTCTCGCCGAGTTCGGCGGGGAAAGGGGCGAACAGCCCGGCGACCAGGAAGCTGACCGGTCCGATCTGCAGGTCTGGGTGGTTGGCGTAGAGGGCGAGGCCGCCGCCGGGGATCTGTTGGAAGAGCAGCTGCTGCCCCTCCACCAGATAGTGCCAGGACACGGCTTCGTGGCGTTCGGCCACGAAGAACCAGGCGACCGTCCACAGGGCCAGCAGTGCGATGTGCCAGCGAACCGGATAGCCGCCGATACGGCCGAGCCGTGCCCCGTCCCCGGGCACGGCTGTCGCCGTCCTCCACTTCCGCACTTTCCGTCCTCCCCCTCGGCCCGCGCCCGGCGTCGGGACGGCCGAGGTCGCGGGTACTGCCCCGTCATCCTGTCAGAGGGGGACTCGGCGCTGTGGGTTGCCTGTCCGGGGCCACGATCCGGGCTGCACCGCAGGGAACCGCACAGGTCCGACGCCCGCTCGCAGCTCGGCCGAAGACACGCTCGCCGCCGCTGTCACCCTGGATGTCCGACCTGTCGGACATACGAACGCACCGACGCAACGACCGAAGCCCGGCGGTGACCCTCACAACACCTTCCGCTGCACCAGCGCCGACAGCACCAGCGCCCCCGGCAGCAAGGGCAGCCAGACCGTCAGGACGCGGTAGCCGATGACGGCCGTCGCCGACAGGTCCACGGGGGCGCCGAGCGCGACCATGGCGAACACGACGGCCGCATCCACCGGGCCGATGCCGCCCGGTGCGGGCACGGCCCCGACCGCCGTACTCGCGGCCAGGAACGCGAAGGCGACCTGCACCCAGGACAGCGACAGGCCGAGCGCCGCCCCGACCGCGTGGAGAACGCTCGCCTGGAGCAGCGGTGCGGCGGCCGCCCCGCCCCACAGGGCGAGGATCCTCGCGGGCCGGGTGTGCAGCAGCCGTATGTCGGTGAGGGCGCAGCGCAGGGCGTCGAAGAGGGGGCGGCGCAGCGGCCGTACGGTCGTCACGAGCAGGGCCGTGCCGGCCAGGGCGAGGGTCACGGCCCCGGCGATCAAGAGCGAGGTCCGCTCGTCGGGCACGAGGGCGCCGGTCAGCAGCAGGTCGGGGAAGGCCAGCAGGAAGACGAGAAGCACCAGCGTCTTCGCGACCGGCCTGACCGCCGAGTACAGGGCGAGCGAGGCGGTGGCCCTGGCCACGGGTATGCCACGGCGCTGCAGGAAGCGCAGGGTGACGGCGTGGGCGCCGATGCCGGCCGGCAGTACGTGGTTCGCGGCGCCGGCGGCGAACTGTGAGGCGATCAGCAGCCCCACCGGAAGCCGCTCCGGCAGGGCGCCCTGCCGGACGCAGGCGGCGGACAGCCAGCCCAAGCAGGTGAAGAACAGCGCGACCAGCAGCCACCAGGGGTCGGCGGAACCCAGCCGGGCGGTGCCGTCGTACACGGTCCGCCAGTCGATCACCGCCCACCCGCCGATCAGGAGCAGCGGGAGCAGGACCAGGGCGCTGCGGAGGAGGCGAGGGGCGCCGAAGCGGTTCGAGGTCGGGAGGGGGATGCCGGTGGGGAGTCGGCCGGGGGCGTCGTCGAGCGGGAGCAGGGCCACGGCGGAACCGTTCCCGCCGGGTGTGACGCCGTGGTGTCCGGGAGCCGACGGGGCGCGGGCCGGTGGGCGACGGCCACCCTGTCGATGAATCATTCATCCAGTGAAGTGTTGACTTCCGGATGAATAAGCCAGAACAATCCATGAGGTGACCTCCGAGCAGCTGTCCGTGGGCCCGGCCCTGTCCTCCGTCTCCTCCGACCTGGACGAGGCGGTCCACCGCTGTCTCGTCGCCGGCTTCGAGGGCACGACGACCTTCCCCGACACCCTCAAGCGGCTCGTCGACCGCGGCCTCGGCGGCGTCATCCTGTTCACCCGGAACGTGCGCGACGCGGAACAGGTCCGTGAGCTCACCGACGCACTGCGGGCGATCCGTCCCGATCTGCTGGTGGCCATCGACAACGAGGGCGGCGGCATCGGCCACCTGGTCGCCGCCGGTGCCCCCGAGGTCCCCGGCTCCTACGCCCTCGGCGTCGCCGACGACCCGAACCTGACCGCCCGCTGCGCCGACGCGCTCGCCGGCCACCTCGCGACCCTCGGCATCACCGCCTCGTACGCCCCCGTCGCCGACCTCCAGCGCCGGGCCGACAACCCGATCGTGCGCACCCGTTCCTTCGGCGCCGACCCCGGTCTCGCCGCCCGCCATCTGCACGCCTGGATCACCGCCACCGAGGCCCGTGGCATCGCCTCCTGCGCCAAGCACTTCCCCGGCCACGGCGGCACCGAGACCGACAGCCACCACGACCTCGCGGTCGACCCGCGGCCGGCCGACGAGCTGCGCGCCGACCTGGAACCGTTCCGCGCGGCCGTCGCCGCGGGCGTGCCGATGCTGATGAGCGCGCACGTCGTCTATCCGGCGCTGGACGCCAACCGCCCCGCCACGCTCAGCCGCCGCATCCTCGGCGATCTGCTCCGTCACGACATCGGCTTCGACGGGGTGCTGGTCAGCGACGCCCTGGAGATGAAGGCCATCGCCGACCGCTACGGCGAGGCGGCCGGGGCGCGCATAGCCCTCGCCGCCGGCGCGGACCAGGTGATCGTCGCCGTACCGGACCTGGAGATCACCCTGGGCTGCCGGGACGAAGTGCTCGACGCGGTGGACTCCGGCCGGCTGTCCGAGGAGCGGGTGTGGGAGGCGGCCGGGCGGGTGCGGCGGCTCGCCCAGCGGTATGCGACCCCCGCCGGGGTGGTGGCCGCCTGGGACGCCGGGGCCGGGCTGGAGGCGGCGCGCCGCGCCGTACGCAGCCGGGCCGTGCCGCCCGCCGTGCGGGGCGCCCATGTCGTCGACCTCTTCCCGCCCCCGCACCCCGCCCTCAACTGGGGCGGCGAGGACCTCCTGACGGAGCTGCGCCCCTTCGACCCTGCGGCGAGCGGTACGGCGGTGAGTGGTGAGCCCTGCGACCAGGGCGCCATGGTCGACAGCATCCTGCGGCTGGCCGCGGGCTCGCCGCTGGTCGTGGCCACGTGCGACGCCGGGCTGCACCCCTGGCAGGCGCACTTCCGCGACGCCCTGCTGGCCCGGCGTCCGGACGCGGTACGCGTGGACACCGGGATGCCGGAGGGGGGTGACCTGTGCTCGTTCGGGCGGGGGCGGGTCAATCTGCGGGCGGTGGCGGAGGTGCTGGGCGCTTCGCTGTGAGTGCCGGGTTGGGTCGTTGGTTGTCTGCGGCGCCGTTGTGGCTGGTCGCGCCCCGCGGCGGAGCCGCATATCGACACAGCCCCGCGCCCCTCAAGGGGCGCTCTCAGCCCCGCGGTTGTACGGTCTGGGCGATTCCCCGGGCCGCCAGGCAGCCCTTGTCTTCTGCCAGTTCGGCCAGCAGCACCGCCGGGCGTTCGCCCTGCTTGCGCAGGCGCATCCATGCGTCGAAGTACGTGCCGCCCGGGCCGGAGACCGAGCGGGTCGAAGGCGTGCAGTCCAACACCAGGGCGGTGGTGCGTGGTTGCGGAGAGGCGGGCTTCGCGCGCAGATCGGCGATCGTGCCGGCGAGAGCGGTGGCGATCGGCTTGGGGTGGCCCGTGGAGTCGAACAGGCCCAGGGTGTACTCCAGTTCCGGATAGTCGGCCAGTGAGCGGTCGACGTCGTGGGAGCACCACCAGGTCACGCCCCAAAGGCCTTGGCAGTCGGCCGCGTTGAGGACGGTGGCGCGGGCGAAGTCCGGGGCTTCGGCGGCCGGGATGTGGGGTTCGGGGGCGCCCGTCTCCTGGACCCAGACGGGGCGGGCCGGATCGTCGGCGTACGCCTTCGCGAGTTCCGTGCCGTACTCGGCGAGGTGCTGCACCTCGAAGGAGGCGGGTCCGTAGCGGCGGGCGCAGTCGGCGGAGAACACCCATGGGTGGACGGTCGTCATGTCGCCCTTGCGGGCCGAGGACTCGGGCGTGAACGGGTGGTCGTCGCCGTACCAGGCGGCGTCGTACGCGGAGTGCGTCGCCAGTTGCCCGGGGCGCAGGCCCTCGCGGGCGGCCGCCAGCAGAGTGTCGAGGTAGTGGTCTACCTCGGCCGGCGTCACCGGGTTGTGCTCGACCAGGTTGTTGAGCTCGTTGCCGAGCTGGAGGCCGATGAGGTTCGGGCGGTCGGCGAGGGAGCGGGCGAGTGTGCGCAGGAGCTCCGCCTGGGCCCCGATGGCCTCCGGGTCGGTGAAGACGTTGCGGTGGTGCCAGCTGCGGGTCCACTCCGGGTAGAAGTCGAAGCTGGACAGATGGCCCTGTACGCCGTCCACCATGACGTCGAGGCCGGCCTCGGCCGCCAGGTCGACGAGCTGCGCCAGCTGGTCGACGGCGGCCGTGCGGATGAGGGTGCGGTTGGGCTGGAGCAGCGGCCAGAGGTGGAAGACCCGGATGTGGTCGAGGCCCAGACCCGCGATCTGGGCGAGGTCCTCGCGGGCGTGCTGCGGGTCGAAGTCGTGCCAGGCGTGGAACCAGCCGCGGCGGGGCGTGTAGTTGACGCCGAAGCGGAGCGTAGGGATGGGATCCTCCTCGGGTCGCCGGCCCCGCGGGGTCGGGGGCTTGTCCTCGCTGAATGTATCAACCACCATGGTCGATGATGAATAACGATTTCAACCAAGAGTCACGGGAACTGGTGGTCGGCCTCGACGCCGGCGGCACCCGTACCCGCGCGGTTCTTGCCGCCGCGGCGGACGGCCGTGTGCTCGGTGAGGGGGCCGCCGGGCCGGGCAACGCCCTCACCGTCCCGCTGCCCCGGCTCACCGACCACCTCGCCGAGGCCCTCGCCCAGGCGGTGCCGGAGTCCGCGCGGGGCCGTGTCGCGGCGGTGGCCGGCGGCTTCGCGGGCGCCACCGGGGCGGCGGAGGACGACCCCGGCCGTCTCAACGCGCTCACCGCCCTGACCGCCGCCCTCCGCCGGCTCGGCATCAGCACCGGCTCGATCGGCATCAGCAGCGACATCGAGGCGGCCTTCGCCTCGGCCCCCGGCACTCCCGCCGACGGCCTCGCCCTCGTCGCCGGCACGGGCGCGGTCGCCATGCGCATCACCGACCGCTGCTGCACGGCCACCGTCGACGGCGACGGCTGGCTCCTCGGCGACGACGGCAGCGGCTTCTGGATCGGCCGCGAGGCGGTCAGGGCCGCCCTGCGGATGGCGGACGGACGGGGTGGGCCGACGGTACTGGCGGGCGCGGTGGGCCGGGCGCTGGAACTGCCGGGCGAGGTGCTGCCGGGGGGACGGGAACCGGGGGCGCCGCCTGCCGGGCCGGGGGAGCCCCACGGTGGCCCCGGGCGTGGAGTGCTGCATGGCGGTCCTGGAACGCTGCCCGGCTCCGCCACGTGGTCGCTCGCCGATCGCGAGGCCTACCGCATGCATCTGCTTCCCGTCGTCATGGCCGAACCGCCGACCCGGCTGGCCCGGCTCGCTCCGCTGGTGGCCGAGGCGGCCCGGCAGAAGGACCCGGTGGCCGGGGCGATCCTCGACGAGGCCGCCGAGCAACTGACCGACGCCGTAAGGGCGTTGGCGCCGCAGCCTGGTGAGCGTATGGTCGCGACCGGCGGCCTCCTCGGCCCCGGCGGCCCCCTGACCGCCCTTCTCACCACCCGCCTAGAGGCCCTCGGCCTCACCCTCGACCGGGTGGCCGACGGCTGCGCAGGCTCCGTAGCCCTCGCCCGCCTGCTCCTGTGACCGACACAACCCGCGAAGCCAACCGGCCCCCGGTACCCACCCGGCACCCGCCACGCCGCGCCGGCGTCGGCCAAGCCCGACCGACACCCACGAAGCCCGACCCGCCAGCAAGGAAAGGACCGGCCGCATGCCGAAGCCGGAGTGCGCGGCCGAACGCGCCGAACACACGCAAGCAGGCCGTCCCCTCTACCGGGACCCCGACGCGCCCGTCGACGCCCGCGTCCATGACCTGCTCGCCCGTATGAGCCTCCGTGAGAAGGTCGGTCAGCTCAACCAGCGGATGTACGGCTGGGACGCCTACCGCCGCACCTCCGACGGCGGCTACGAACTCACCGACGCGCTGTACGCCGAGACCGACCGTTTCGAGGGGCTCGGTGCTCTCTACGGGCTGATGCGCGCCGATGCCTGGTCCGGTGTCGACCACGGCAGTGGGCCCGGCGCTCAGGACAGCGCGGCTCTCGCGGAGCTGGTGCAGCGGCATGTTCTCGAGCGCAGCCGGCTCGGCATACCCGCGTTGTTCGTGGAGGAGGTGCCGCACGGCCACATGGCCCTGGACGGCACGGTCCTCCCCGTCAACCTGGCGGTCGGCGCCACCTGGGACCCCGGGCTGTACGAGCGTGCCGCCGCGCACGCCGCCGCCGAACTCCGAGCCCGTGGCGGTCACTTGGCGCTGGTCTCGGCGCTCGACATCGTCCGCGACCCCCGCTGGGGCCGCACCGAGGAGTGCTTCGGCGAGGACCCCTGCCTCGCCGCCCGGATGGCGGAGGCACTGGTGCGGGGCATGCAGGGGGAGCACGCCGAGTTCTTCGCCGACGACAAGGCACCCGTCGTGCTCAAGCACTTCGCCGGGCAGGGCGCCACCGTCGGCGGCCGCAACTCCGCCGAGTCGGAGCTCGGCTGGAGGGAGCTGGACGAGATCCACCTCCTCGCCGCCCGCGCAGGCGTCCGCGCCGGGGCCGCCGCCGTCATGGCCGCGTACAACGAGGTCGACGGGATGCCCTGCTCCGGCAATCGCGCCCTGCTCACCGGGCTTCTGCGGGAGAGCTGGGGCTTCTCCGGGCTGGTCATGGCCGACGGGCTGGCCGTGGACCGGCTGGCCCGCATCACCGGCGACAAGGTCTCCGCCGGGGCTCTCGCCCTCGACGCCGGGGTCGACCTGAGCCTGTGGGACGAGGGCTTCACGCATCTGGAGGAGGCCGTGGAGAGGGAGCTCGTCGAGGAGTCCGTCCTCGACGCCGCCGTCGCCCGCGTCCTGCGCCTCAAGTTCCGCCTCGGGCTCTTCGAACGGCCCTGTGACAGCGGTGAGTTGCCGTCCTCCGAGCAGGGCCGCACCCTGAGCACCGCTCTCGCGCGTGCCTCGGTCACGCTCCTTCACAACAGCGGCGGCGCCCTCCCGATACCGGCGACCGTCTCCCGTATCGCCGTCCTGGGACCCCAGTCCGCCACCTCCGCCCACCAGTCGGGCGACTACACCGCCCCGCAGCGCACCGGCAGCAGCGTCCTCGACGGGCTCCGCAAGCTCGCCCCGCCCGGCACCGACATCCGGTACGCCCGCGGCTGCGCCCTCACCGGCGGCGACCTCTCCGGCATCCCCGAGGCGGTCGCCGCGGCCGCCGCCTCCGACATCGCCGTGCTGGTGCTGGGCGGCAGCAGCGCCCGCAGCCGGGAGACGGACTTCGCGGCCAACGGGGCCGCGCTCACGGCCGTTTCGGAGACGACCTGCGGAGAGGGTGTGGATCTCGCCGGACTGCGGCTGGGCAGGGCCCAGTACGTCCTCCTGGACGCCGTCGTGGCGACGGGTACGCCGACCGTCGTCGTCCTGGTCCAGGGCCGCCCGCACCTCGTGCCCGAGACCGCGGCCGCCCTGCTCACCGCCTGGTATCCGGGTCCCTGGGGCGGCGACGCGATCGCCGAGGTACTGCTCGGACTCGCGGCACCCGCCGGCCGGCTCCCGGTCTCGATGCCCCGCTCGGCGGCCCAGCTCCCCGTCCACTACAACCACAAGGACACCGAGTACGGCGGCTACGTGGACGAGAGCGCCGAGCCGCTGCACTCCTTCGGGCACGGGCTGTCGTACACGAGCTTCGCGTACGGCCCGCCGCGCACGGACGGGCACACCGTCACGGTGGACGTCACCAACACCGGTGCGCGGCAGGGCCGTACCGTCGTGCAGGTCTATCTGCGGCGGCTGATCACGTCCACATGGCCGCGCACCCTCGAACTGTTCGCGTTCGAGGGTGCCGACCTGGTGCCCGGCGAGTGCCGTTCGGTCACCTTGCCGCTCGACAGGGACCGACTCGCCGGGACCAGGACCGTGGAGATCCGGGTCGCCGAGTCCGCGCGGGCCGCGCTCACCGCCGTACCCGCCGTGCTGGACCTGCCGGCCGTCAGAGCTTGACGGCTCCCGCCGAGACGCCCCGGTAGAACCAGCGCTGGGTGATCACGAACAGCACCAGCACCGGGATGACGGAGATCACCGAACCGGCCATGACCACCCGCTGGTCATAGCCGAACGACGAGCTCTGCAGCCGGGACAGGCCCAGCGTCAGCGTCATGTGGCTCTCCGAGCGGAGCACGATCAGCGGCCACAGGAAGTCGTCCCAGGCGCTGATGAAGGTGTTGACGGTGACCACCATGATCGCGCCCCACGCGGAGGGCAGATACAGGTACCTGAACCGCTGCCACTCGTTCGCGCCGTCGAGCATCGCCGAGTCCTCGATCTCGCGCGGGACGGCCAGGAACGCGCCCCGCATCAGCAGCACGTTGATGGCGCCGACGAACCCGGGCAGCCACACGCCCGCCAGGTTGTCGACCAGACCCAGGTCGCGGATGCTCAGGAACAGCGACACCATGATCGACTCGAAGGGGAACATCATGGAGGCGACCAGCACCACCCAGACCGCCTTGCGGCCCTTCCAGCCGGGCTTGGAGAGCATGTAGCCGGCCGTGGTGGAGAAGACGAGCTGGCTGACGATCGACAGGACGACCACGATCAGGCTGTTGCGGATGTACGTCGCCACCGGCACCTGGGAGAAGACCTCACGGTAGGCCCGCAGGGTCGGGTGGTGCGGCAGCAGCGAGGCGTCCGCGCCGAAGACGTCCTCGCCGACGCCCTTCAGCGACGCGAGGAACTGCCAGACCAGCGGGCCCACCGTGATGCCCAGCACGAGGAGCAACAGCAGGTAGCGGACGGCCAGTTCGCCGGGGCGGCCGTACTCCCGCCAGCGCGGCATCAGCCGCCGGGGCTTCTCGACGGCGGTCGTCATGCCTCGTCCTCCTTCGTCAGGCGCTGCGCCAGCAGGGTCAGACCGAGGGTGAGTACGAACAGGGCGACGCTGACCGCGGAGCCGTAGCCGGCGTTGCCGGTGATCGGGTCGAGGCCGACGTCGCGGATGTAGAACGGGAGGGTGC
This sequence comes from Streptomyces sp. NPDC051172, assembly GCF_040682555.1. NCBI lineage: Bacteria > Bacillati > Actinomycetota > Actinomycetes > Kitasatosporales > Streptomycetaceae > Streptomyces > Streptomyces sp. NPDC051172. The sequence goes on along the minus strand of NZ_JBFBBE010000008.1, from coordinate 96,523 downwards.
GGTCGGCGCCGCCGGGGCCGCCGGTGGAGCTGCCCAGCATGAAGATCTCGGTGAACACCCTGAGGCAGCCGATGCCGGTGAGCGTGCCGACCAGCATCATCGCCTGGCGCACGCCCGGCACGGTGATGTGCCGGAAGCGGCGGACCGCGCCGGCGCCGTCCATCTGCGCCGCCTCGTGCAGCTCCTTCGGGACGTTCCCGAGCGCGGCCAGGTAGAAGATCATGTACCAGCCGAGTCCCTTCCACAGCGTCAGGCCCATCGCGGAGAAGAGGATGAGCCAGGAGTCGGACAGGAACGGAACGGCGGACTTGATCAGGTGGGCCTTCTGCAGCCAGGTGTTGACCAGCCCGTCGTCGGCCAGCAGCCACTGCCAGCTCAGGCCCACGACCACGCTGGAGGCGAGGACCGGCGTGTAGAAGGCCGAACGGAAGAACCCGATGCCGGGCAGGTTCTTCTCCACCAGGACGGCCAGCATCAGCGGCAGCAGCACCATGAGCGGGACGACGACGACCGCGTACAGGATGCTGTTGCGGGTCGCCAGCCAGAAGTCCGAGTCGCCCAGCATCCGGGTGTAGTTGTCCAGCCCGACGAAGCTCGCGGCGCCGCCGAGCGGCTTGGCGTTCGTGAACGAGAGGATGACGGTGTTGAGGAACGGGAACACCCCGAACACCACCGCGCACACGATCGCGGGCGCGGTCCACAGCCAGGGCAGCCACCAACGGCGGTACAGCGCCGCGCCGTTGGCGCCCGGCACGGGGCCGGGCAGCACGGCCCGGCCGATGCGGCGGATACGGGACGGGGCCGTGCCCGGCACGGCGGCAGTACGCCCCGTACCAGGCACGGTCACCGGCTCAGCGGTCTCGGTCGCCACGCTCAGCCCGCCTGCTTCAGCAGGTCGTTGGCCTTCGCCTGGGCGTCCTTGACGGCCTGCGCGGGGCTCTTCTTGCCCTGCATGGCCAGCTGCACCTGTCCCACGATCGCGTTCTGCACGGCCGGGGAGAGGTTGGTCTGGTTGGTGTCGGCCGTCTTGAGCTGGTCGGCGACGAGCTTGCGGGCCTGGGAGAACGGGTCGCTCCCGGTGACGTTCTGGAAGAACGGGTCGTTCAGCGAGTCCGTGGTCGTCGGGAAGATCACCACGTTCGGGTCCTTGCACCAGGCCGTCTGGTTCTCGGCGTTGGTCAGGTACTCGGCGAAGGCGAGCGCCACCGGCGCGTGCTTGCTGGTCGCGGCGACCGAGATGTACTGCGGGGCGCCGGCGGAGGCGCGGCCGAGCGCGTCGTAGGGCTGCTGGCCGACGGCTGTCCTTGCGTAGATCGACGGGCTGTTCTGCTTCACGAAGCGCACGAAACTCGGGTTCGTCGAGCCGTAGGCGACCTTGCCCTGGCTGTACAGCGTGGACGGGTCGTTGCTGGAGGACAGCGAGTCCTTCGGCATCGCGCCCTCCTTGTACAGCTTCGCCATCCAGGCCACCCACTGGGTGGTCCTCGGATCATTGGCGAAGACGGCGGACTTGCCGTCCGCGGACAGCGTCCTGATGTTCATCTGGTCGAAGTCCGCAGGTATCCGCCAGATCGGGTTGGCCATCGTCGCGTAGAACTTGCCCCTGCCCGCCTTGGCGACCTTCTCGTAGTCGGCGAACAGGCCGAAGAGCGTCGTCGGCGGCTTCGCGGGGTCGATGCCCGCCTTGTTCAGCAGGTCCTTGTTGTACGTCAGCAGGACGCCGCCGGTGTACCAGGGGAGCGTGGTGTGGATCGCCGAGCCGGAGGCGTCCTTGAAGGTGGCGGACTTCCAGAACGACGGCACGAAGGGCTTCGCGACCTGCGGGTCCTTCACGCTCAGGTCGAGCAGGTAGCCCGCCTTGGTGAGGGCGGTCGCGGTCGGGGCGTTGACGTTGATGACGTCCGGCAACGTACAGGCCTGGGCGTCGGCGACGGTCCGCTGGGTGAAGGTGTTGTCGCCCGGGTCGTCGATCCACTTGACCTCGGCGCCGGGGTGGGCCTTCTCGAAGGAGGCGATCACTCCGTTGAAGAAGGCCCCGAAGTCCTTCTTCAGGTTCGTCGTCTGGAAGGTGATCTGTCCCTTGACGTCACCTGTCAGCTTGCCCGAGCCGACGTTGCCCTTGTCGACCTTGCAGCCCCCGGCGGTGCCGTCCCCGCTGCCGGATCCGCCGCCGGACAGGCCGCAGCCGGCCGCCGTCAGCGTCAGGGCGATGATTCCCGCCACGGATGCGGTGAGTCTTCCAGCGCGCATGTCCACCCTCCTGGGACCAGCCGAGAGACTGGTTCAATCAACCAACTTCGACTCCGATTGATGAAAAGGTGGACCAGAATTCATCGGAGGTCAATGGCTTCCGTGTTGCGTTTCGGTTCCGCCCGCGGTTCCGTCGACGACTCAGTGGCGGTGCTCGTGGTCCGGGTGAGCGGGGTCGCCGGGGTGCTCGTGGCCCGCGGCGTACACCACGTCGGCCCGTGCCCGGTCGAACCAGGCGAAGAAGGCGCGGCGGCCCGCCGCGCGTCGCAACTCGCCCGCGACGGCCTGCCGGGCCTGCTCGAACGGCAGGAAGTCCGTGGGTGCCGCCTTCCGTCCGAACGGGTCGACTCCGCGCCGTAGCGCGTCCGGGGTGAGGAAGCGGTCCCGGTTGCGGTCGTAGTAGTCCTGTACGGCTTCCTCGGGGACGTGCTGTTCGGCTTCCAGTTCGGCGAGGAGGGCGCGGGCGGCGGGGGAGTGGGCGAGGGCCGCTGCGACGATGCTGCCGAGGTCTGCGACGTCCTTTTCGGCCACGGCCAGTAGGCGGGTTGGCGATACCTCCGGCACCGGGGGGAGGCCCCGTTCTGCGACGGCCCTGCGGGCCAGTTCGTCTGCGACGACGACTTGCGTGGCCCAGCGTCTGCGTTGGCGCTCCGCGCGGGCCGGGGCGGATAGTGCCTCGTTATGTCGGTGGCCGTCTGCTGCGTCGTCGTGGCTTGTCGCGCCCCGCGGCGGAGCCGCTGATGAATACAGCCCCGCGTCCCTAATGGGGCGCTCTGGCACCGTCTCCAGGAGAGCGTCCACGCGGCTTTTGGGGACCGGTTCGCCGTGTACTACTGCTGCGTGGTCTGTCATGGCGTCATCTCCAGCTCTACGGCCTTCGTGTAGGCCACCCGCCCGTGCCAGGCGGTCTTTGCCAGCAGCCAGTACGAGCCCGGGGGGATCGTGGTGCCGTCTACATCGATGGCGCAGTCCAGTTGCTCGCCCGCCGCGATCGTGAAGCCCTGGCAGCCAGGGGTGACCCCGGGCCAGGTGCCCCAGGAGGACACGGCCCACAGGGTGCCGTTGATGGGGCCGTGGGTGGTGTTGTGCAGGGTCACCGGGACGCGGACGCGTTCGCCGCTCCCGACCGTGATCCGGTCAACACCCAGGTCCGTCAGGAGAGTTGGCCCGGCAGGCCCGCCCGGTACGTCGAGGGCCGCGACGTCCTCGTATGTCTGCCCCTCGTACGACAGCCGTGCCGCCAGCCAGTGCCGGCCGGGTGTTGCGTCCGGCGGCGGCGTCACCGTGACCTCGGTGAGGGTGAAGCCGCCGGGGCTCAGGGCGTACGGCAGTGCGGCGGGCTCGGTGGACCAGCCGGGAGGTGCCTCGATGGTCACCGTGCCCGAGACGGGGGCGTCGGTGAGTTCCGAGGAGATGCGGACGGTCGCGTTGAAGGGGCCGCCGGAGGCGGTGAGCGTAGTCGGTGAGATGTACACCGCGACCGGCATGTTGCCGCGGGGCGCGGGGCCCGAGTTGTGGAGCCAGTAACGGGTGTGGACCGGTTTCGCGGGCTCGTGGGCGGCGACTCCGGGGCCGTACACGCTCCGGGAGCCCCCGACGGGCGTGGCCAGGACCGTCGCGATCTCGAACCCGGTCAGGCCGGTGGAGAGGGCTCCCTGTTCGTCCGGTGCCAGTTGCTCTCCGGGTGTTTCCAGTACGTCGGTGCGGGCGCCCCGCGTCCAGGGACTCGGGCCGTGCACCCGCGCCCGTACCGGACGGCCGTTGACCTCGTGCATCCGCACGACGACCCCGCGTTCCGGGTCCGCCGGTGCCACGCTCCCGCGGGCGAGCGGCGAACCGGCCGGCTTGAGGGCGTCCAGCAGGACCTCGCCCGCCGGTTCCAGGCGCAGCAGGCTCAACTCCCTCGGGAGAGACGCATCTTCCGATGTGCGTCGCACTCGGGCGCTCAGCGGGTGGTTGAACTCATGCCCGATGCGGGGAAGCTGCTGCTCCCGCCAGTCGCCCTCGCCGCCCACCACCGCGTACTCGAAGGTGTGGGACCAGCGTTGGAGCTGGAAGCCCGAGCCGTCGGGAGCCGTGCGGCGGGGTGGGTCGACCCAGATACCGGAGGGCCAGCCCGTGCAGGAGCGCATCAGTGACATGTAGAGGTCGCCCGAGGAGGTGACGACACAGCCCGGTGTGCCCCGGTTGAGGACGGCGAAGCCACGCCCGTCCCAGGCATCACCCGGTGGCAGGGCCTCGCCGCCGCCGGCTGCCGTCGCCGTGACGGTCGCGTCGTCCAGGTCGGCGATCAGGGCGTCGACCGCCTTCGCGTCGCCCTCGGCGTCGGCGCCCGCCACCACCAGCAGCGGCAGTCGTTCGAGGTCGCGCAGGTCGGCCCCGGGCACCCACTCCTCGCGCAGTGAGGCGCGCGGCGCGACCCAGACGGCGGCCACACCGCCCTCGGCGAGCTGCCGCTGCAGTTCGCGCCCGGCGGCCGGGTCCCAGCCCAACGCCTCGGCGACGAGGGAATTGCGGTCCGGGCCGCCGACGGCGATCCGGATGTCGGGCAGGTTGGAGTCGACCTCCAGGTCGCCGTAGCGCGGACCGTCGGCGATCGTCGAGGTCGCCGTGACCCCGGCGCGCACCAGGGCGGCCGCGAGCGCCGTCCCCAGCTCACCCGCAGCGTCCCAGGAGGCGTACACCAGCTCGGCGACCCCGATCGACCGCCGGCCGAGCAACGCGCCCGTGTCGTCGCGCAGTTCGACCCGCGCCGTCGACCCGAGCCCGAACCAGGTGTGGGCCGGGTTGTCCAGCGTCCACGGGAACTGCTCGCTGTCCACGTCCACGAACCCGAACCCGCGCCCGATCACCGCGTCCGCCACCTCGTGCACCGGCAGCCCGCCCTGTACGTCGGAGGGCCAGCGCACGCGGATGAGCCGGTCGGCGCCGTCGTAGCCGTCGATGGTCGTCGTCACGCCGAGGCGCGGAACGCCGGTCCACAGCGTCAGGCGCTGTGTGTACCGGAACAGACCGAGGTCGGCGCGGACGGTGATGCGTGCGCCGGCGGGGGAGTGCTCGACCTCGGCCTGTGCCGCCACGTCACGGCTGCGGGCGGCGGTGGTGCCCGTCGGCGTGAGGTGCCAGGGTCCCTCGCCGAAGCGCGGGTGCCTGGGGTACTCCTCCTGGACGACGAGCTCGTTGCCGATGTCCCCGGCGCGCAGCAGCTCCCGGCCGCCCGCGGCGAGCGCGCGCAGGCTGCTGACGCCGCCGCCGCGCGCCGGGTCGACCGTGACCTCGTAGAACTCGTTGCGGATGGTGGTGCCCTCGCCGGGCGCCCACTCGGGGACGGTGCCTTCGGTGAGGGGCAGGGCCTTGAGTCCCATGCCCGGCAACTCCGGTACGACGACGTGGAGTTGCCCGCTCTCGCGGACCGCGGGGAGGCCCACGGGGACGAGCCCCGGGTCGTCGACCGTGAGGACGTCTTGCCGCTGCCAGGTCGCGGAGTTGAAGACGACCAGGTCGGCGCCCTCGCCCGGGGTCACCCGGTCGGCCAGTGCCTGTGTGGCGTCGGCGTGCACGGTCTCGGCAAGGTCGGCCAGCTCGCGCCAGCCGGTCATCAGGTCGATGTAGACCTGGTCGGACTCGGAACCCGTGATGGCGTCGTGGTGGGCGCCGTAGATCAGCTGCCGCCAGGCCTTGTCGAGCGCCGCGTCCGGGTACGGATGCCCGGCGACCAGCGAGGCGAGCGTCGCCCAGGCCTCCGCGTCGGCGAGCAGCGTCTCGCCGTACCGCTGGGCCTGCTTGGTGTCGATGTAGGAGACGTCCTTGCCGGTGTAGACCGGGTTCATGTCCCGCGTCTGCGGGGACGCCTTGCGGCCCTCCGCGTCGAGCTCGGCGCGCACGGCGGCGAAGAAGTCGCGCGGTGTGCCGCTGACGAAGCGCGGCCAGACGTAACGGGCGTTCCAGTCCCGGTGGATGTCCATCACCCAGCGGCACGGCGGCGCGTAGTCACCGCCGACCGGGAGCAGGACGTTGCGGGTGAGGGCGACCGACCTCAGGCCCCGGAACAGCTTGAGGGCGGCCGCCTCCGCCGCCGGCAGGGTGGACGCGTTGTCGATCGCCCAGCCGGCGCCGTAGTGGTTGACCATGTAGGCCGTCAGCAGCCCGCGCCCGGACGGGGCGATCCAGCTGAACTCGGCCGGGAACTGCATCCGCCCGGGGTCGCGCGGCTCCTCGCCGAAGACGGAGAGAGCGGGCCCCCACTGGTGGAACGGCCCGCGCGCCCACGAACTGGAGCTGATACCCGCGTCCGCCATCAGCCCCGGGAACTGCGGATCGTGCCCGAACGCATCCAGCTGCCAGGCCGTCTCCGGCGACGAGCCCATGATCCCCCGCTGGAACCCGTCGCCGTACAGAGCGTTGCGTACGGTGGCCTCGGCGCCCGTGAGGTTGGTGTTGGGCTCGTTGTAGGTGCCGCCCATGATCTCGACCCGGCCGGTGCGGATCAGCTCGCGCAGGAAGGCGCGCTCCTCCGGGAAGGAGTCCCAGTACGGCTTGAGGTAGTCGACCTCGGCGAGCACGAAGGTGTACGCCGGGTCGCGACGGGCCAGGTCGCAGTGGGCGCGGACCAGGCTCATCCCGGACTGGCCGCGCGAGTCGAAGGTCCGGGCGGGCAGTCCGGTGGCGGCGGGGTCGTCGGCGACGTCCCAGGTCTCGGTGTAGGCGGCCTGGGTGTTCCACCACACGGGGTCGTAGTGGAAGTGGCTGACCATGAACATCGTCCAGCCGGGCTCGGCAGCCGTGAAGGGGACCGTGAGCGCACCGGTCCGCGCGGGGTCGCCGGCATCCTCGGCGGTGACCGTGACATGGGTGCCCGCGCCGGGTGCGAGGTCGGTCGTCACGGGTATCTCGGCACGGACCGTGCCGTCGTCGCCCGTGGTCGCGACCGTCGTCCCGGAGACACCGGGGCCGACGACGGAGATCCGGACCGTGCGGCCCGGGGCGTGGCTCAGCTCGACGGCCATCACCTGGTGCGGATGCTCGGTCGTCCCGACGAAGAGCTCGGTCGACTCGGCAGCGGTGACGCGCATGGGTCTCCTACGAGGATGCTCGGGGGAGTCCCATCCTGGCACCGCCGGGATGATTCAAACAACCACCTTCACGCATTCTCGGTGGTTCATCCATGCAGTCGTGTCCGGTTTCACCTCGTGCGGCGCGACTTCACCGCATGCTGCGGGGCGATGTGGTCGGTGAGGGCGAGCGAGGCGCTGGCCCGCTGGTAGGAGAGCTGGCCGACCCGGACGTACAGGCAGTCGACGATCATCAGGACCGAGTGGCGGCCGCCGATGCTGCCCGTGCGGAAGCTGGTCTCCGAGGTGGCCGAGATGAGCCGGATGTCGGCGGCCCGGGCGAGCGGTGAGCGCGGGTCGGTGGTGATCGCGACGGTGGTGGCGCCGCGCTCCTTGGCCATCTCGAACGGTTCGAGGGTCTCGCGGGTCGCGCCGGAGTGGGAGATCCCGATGGCCACGTCGGCCGGCGTGAGCAGGGCCGCGGAGGTGGCCGCGCCGTGCACCTCGGTCCAGCCGCGGACCGCGCAGCCGATGCGGAACAGCCGGGTCTCGGTCTCCTGAGCCACCGTGCCGCTGCCGCCGACGCCGTACACATCGATCCGCCGGGCCTTGGCCAGCGCCTGGGCCGCGCGCTCGACCGCGTCGAGGTCGATCCGGTCGATGGTCTGCTGGATCGCCCGCAGGTCGGCGCCGCCGACGACCTGGACGACCCGCTCCAGGCTGTCGTCCGGCGAGATGTCGGGGCCGATCTCGGCGGAGCCCCAGTCGGAGACCTCGCCGCGACCGCGCTCCTGCGCCAGTTCGATCAGCAGATGCTGGTAGGAGTCGAGCCCGATGGCGCGGCAGAAGCGGGTCACCGTCGCCTGTGAGGTGCCGGTGCGGCGGCCCAGTTCGGCGGCCGAACAGTGGGTCACGGCGGCCGGGTCCTCCAGGATCAGCTCGCCGACCTTGCGGAGGGATCCGGCCAGCCGGGGAAGCTCGGTGCGGATCAGTGTGGTGACGTCCGTCGAGGGCATGGGGAGAAGGTACCAGCCACCCATAGGGGGATGGATTGAATACCAGGACCACGAAGGCGAGCCATGTTCACGCATTGGCCCGCTGCATTGCTCGCTGTATGGCCCATGTGATTTATTGATTCATCCATGAAGTCCGGTGGGGTGGTTCAATCCACCAGTGGGGAGTGTCGTGTGTCCGTCGAGTCTGTGAGCGCCGAGGGTTTCGCACGGGAGAGCCTGGCCGTCCTGGCGAGCCTCACCGAGTCCGCACGCGAGGAGGTGGCGGGCGCCGCCGGACTGATCGCCGACTGCGTCCGCTCGGACGGCGTGATCCAGGCCTTCGGTACCGGCCACTCCCAGGCCATGGTCCTCGAACTCGCGGGCCGGGCAGGCGGGTTGGTGCCGACGAATCGGCTGAGCATCGCCGATCTGGTTCTCTACGGCGGCGACGACCCGAGCGTTCTCGACGATCCGCTCCTGGAGCGCAGCGAAGGGGTGGCCGAGCGGCTCTACCGCCTCGCCGGGCCGAGCCCCCAGGACCTCTTCGTGATCATCTCCAACTCCGGTGTCAACAATGTGATCGTCGAGATGGCGCTGGCCGCCAAGGAGCGGGGGCACCGGGTGCTGGCCATCACCTCCCTCACTCACACCAGGGCCGTGCCCGCCGGGCATCAGAGTGGGAAGAAGCTGGCCGATCTGGCTGATGTCGTGCTCGACAACCGGGCGCCGCGGGGGGATGCGTTGTTGGAGCTTCCGGGGGGTGGGGCGGTCTGTGCGCTGTCCACCCTCACCGGGGTGATGTTGGTGCAGATGGCGGTGGCCGAGGCCGCCAGGCTCCTCCTGGACTCGGGTGACCGTCCGCCGGTCTATGTGTCGGCGAACGTTCCCGGTGGGTTTGAGGGCAATCTGGAGTTGGAGAAGCGGTACGCCGGGAGGATTCGGCGTACCGCCAGTTAGGTCCCAGTGCGTCTGCGGGTCGGTGGGGGCTGGTCGCGCCCACGCGGCGGAGCCGCAAATCGACACAGCCCCGCGCCCCTTAAGGCGTCACTGTTACCGCCAGTGGATAGGCGCCGGTGGTGAAGGGGGCCCCTGCCTTCCCCGACGCTGTGTCGATCGGTACCAAGGCGTTTTCGTCGGCTGTCGTGACGTACGCCGTGGTTCCATTCCAGTTCAGGGCGACGTCGAAGGCCGACTTGCCGACCGGGATCTGTTTGCCGGGAGCTCCTGTGATCGTGTCCACGGGGGTCACGGAGTCGCCGTTGCTGGGACTGACCCAGAGGGTTCGGCCGTCGGGGGAGAGGGCCAGACCGTATGCCTGGCCTGTGACCAGCAGCGTCGGCTCGGTGTCGTTCGTCGCCGTGTTGATCGGAGTGACCGTCGATCCGCCGGAGCCGGAGACGTAGACCGTCCTGCCGTCGGGGGCGGCGACCACGTTGAAGGGGCTCGGGCCGACCGGGACGGCGGTCTCGGCCTTGCCGGTGCCGAGGTCGACGGGCGAGACCGTGTTGTCGTGGATGTTGGCGACGTACAGGGTCCTGCCGTCGGGTGTGATCGCCATGTTCTCCGGTCCGGAACCGACCGGGACGGGTGTGCCCGCTGTCAGTGTGGTCGTGTCCACGGGCTGGACCGTGCCGTCCGTGTAGTCGGCGACCCAGAGCTTACGGCCGTCAGGGGTGAGGGCCAGGCCCGCCGGGACCCGGCCCACGGCGACCGTCGCGGTGACCTTGCCGGCGGCCACGTCGATCACGCTGACCGTGTTCGAGCCCTGGTTGGCGGCGTAGGCGGTGCGGCCGTCGGCGCTCACGACCACCTCACCGGGGTTGGCGCCCACCGCGATGTCAGTGCTCTTCCCGGAGGAGAGGTCGATCGAACTCACCGAAGCACCGCTGAAGTCGGCGGTCAGTGCCCTGGGTGTCCCCGTTCCGTCGGTGACCCGGACCGGGAGTGCGCGGCTGAGGATTCCGGTGCCGGACGCCACGAGGGAGCGGACTGCCCGGGCTGTTCCGGCGGTGACGGTGACCGTCGCCGAGGCGCTGCCACCGGCCGGGACGGTGACACTGCCCTCGGTGGGCGAGGCGGTGACGCCTTCGGGCACGGCGAGTTTCCAGGAGACCGTGCGGGAGGCGGTGGAGCGCCTGTCGGAGAGGTGGAGCGTGACCGTCTCGGTCGCGCCCGGCTCGAGGCTCAGCGAACCCGGGGCGAAGGACGCGTCGACACCGGGGTCGGGCGCCGTGTCCAGCATCGTCGTATAGAGGAACTGGTCCATCACGCCCGGCGAGACCTGCTGGGGGATCGCGTCGAGTTCCTTGCGCTCGGTCCTCAGCCGGTTCCAGTACGTGGTGACGGCTTCGGTGTCGCCCTTCTTGTCGGCCAGCAGCAGGGCCACGGCGGTCCGGCCCGCGCTGCCGTAGCGGCCGAGCTTGTCCAGCCAGGCCGAAGTCTCGTCCAGGAAGGCCGGGTTGGCGAGGTGGGTGCGCAACTCGGCGGGTGTGGCTGCCATGTCGGTGAAGTACGACGTCAGTGCGGCGGCAGCCCGGTCGAGGCCGTTGCCGTCGGCGTAGGCCTTGCGGAAGGCCGCGATGAGCTTGGTGAGCATGGGTGATTCGGTCGCGTCCAGCTGGGAGGAGTAGTTGTTCTCGGCGAAGACGCGCAACCATTTCGCGGCCGATGGCCCGGCGAGGTCGCGGACGGAGGCGAGGAAGGCCGCGCGGGGGTCGTAGGCGGCCGGGTTCCAGAGGTACGCGGCGGAGGTGAACAGGGCCAGACGGCCGGCCTCGCCCTGGATCATCGGGTTGGCGGTCACGCCGACCGCCTCGCTCGCGACACCGGGTTCGCGGCCGGTGTAGGGGCCGAGGAGGAGACGGCTGGTGACGTAGTCGTTCACCGGATAGTTGTCCCAGACCAGGATCGGGTGACCGTAGACCGTGCGGGCCTGCTTCAGCTGCTCGGTGGTGATGCTCGGCGCGATCACGCCGACGCCGGTCCACTCCACGACGACGGACGGGTCCAGTTTCTCGCGCAGCGCCTTCTTGTACGGGGAGTCGGCGAGGTCGGAGTACTCGGTGGGGACCATTTCCAGGGGCTGCAGACCGGTGTGGTGCGCGGAGAAGTCCTGCCACACCTGGTTGAGCAGGTACGCCTGGGCCGCGCCTGCCGCGCCCCCTCCCGTGCCGAACTCCTTCTCGTCGGCGTCGCAGTTCCACTTGGTGTAGCTGATGTCGTCCAGCGGGATCGCGAACGACCGCACGCCGATGCCGTACAGCGACTCGAACTTGCGGGTGAGGGCGGCCATGTCAGACGCGGAGGAGTAGCAGACCGACAGGCCGGGGGAGAGGGCGTAGGTGAAGCGGACGTGGTTGGCGTCGGCGCGGTCGACCAGTTCCTTGAGCCCGGCCAGCTCGGCGGCCGGGTACTCGTCGCGCCATCGGGCCCGCAGATAGGCGTCGTCCTTGGGGGAGTAGACGTAGACGTTCTGTTTTGTGCGGCCGTAGAAATCGAGCTGGTTGAGGCGTTCGGTGTGTGTCCAGGGGGTGCCGTAGAAGCCTTCGACGACTCCGCGCAGGGCGGCGGTGGGCCAGTCGCGGACGGTGACCGGAGGCAACTCGCCCTTGGCGGTCACCAGTTGGCGCAGGGTCTGGGCCGCATAGAACGTGCCCGTGGTGTCGACGCCGGAGAGGGCGAGAAGGGCGCGGCCCCACGCGCGGCCGGCTGCGAGGGCGTAACCGCCGGAGGGAAGACCGGTGGCGGACTTGGCGTGCAGGCGTTTCAGGATGCCTGCAGTGTCCGGGTTTTCCGTGGGGCCGCCGAGATAGACGGTGAGACCGGCCTTCGGAGGTCTGCCGTCGGCCCGCACGGTGGTGATGCGCGTGGCGCCGGCGCCGCGGAGGACGGAGTCGACGAGACGGCGGGCCGAGGGGTCGGTGCCGGGACCGACGACCTCGACCACCCGCGCGGGGACGGTGAGTTGGCCCGGCGCCGTCCTCTGGATCTGCTGGGGCGTCGGCCATACCTGCGGTGGTCGTGCGGTCGGGGCGGCCGTCGCCGAGGTCGCCGCGGGGGCGGTCAGGGCGGCGGTCAGCAGGAGCGTGGCGGCGGTGAAGCGCCATGGACGTCTGGCTGGGAACATGGATTCTCCTGAGCCAAGGGTGAATGCATCCACCGCATGATGCTAGAGATGCTGAATGCATCATTCAATGGAGCGCGTGTGGAGCGGTTGATGCCTGATGTTGTGGTGTGGGTCACAGCGGGGCTAGGGTGAAAGCGCTTGGAGGACCACGCCCGGGCGTACCGATCGGCGGCGCGCGACCGGGCCTGCTCCAGGTGAGGAAGTGATCTCGGTGTGCGTCGCCTGGGACGACATCGGCGGACTCGTCGATGCCCACGAACGTTTCCTGGCAGGTGCGCGGGTCGAGGCGGACGTCCGGGGTTCGGTACTTGAATCCTGGAAGCGCTGCCGCTCCGCGGGGCTCGAACCCGGCCATCTGCTGGTCCCCTACGAGCAGGGCCTGACGCTGGACGAACGGTTCCTGCGCGCGGCCGACCCGGTGCTGACCAAACTGAGCTCCTCCCTGGCGGAAATGGGCATGTCGATCGCGCTGTGCGACGCGCGGGGCCGCATGGTGCGGCGTCTCGACGGCGACCTGCGGCTGCGCGACCGGCTGGACGAGGTGAACTTCGCCCCGGGCTTCGACGCCTCCGAGCCGGTGGTCGGCACCAACGGCGTCGGCACCGCGCTCGCCGCACGCGGCCCGATCTACGTCGTCGGCCGTGAGCACTTCGCCGACTGTCTGCAGCCCTTCGCCTGCGCCGGCTCGCCCGTCCGCAACCCGCTGAGCGGCCGGATCGAGGCCGTACTGGACCTCACCTGCCTCCGCGGCGACGGCGACCTCACCATGCTGCGGCTGGTCCGGGCGGCTGCCCGGGACATCGAGGGCCGCCTCCTCGAACAGGCCACGGAACGGGAACGCGCACTCCTCGCCGCCTACCGGCGGGCCGCCCTCGACGTGCGCGGAGCGGCACGGCCGACCTTCCATCCGGCGTCGGGCGACGGCGACGGGTACGACGGCGACGGCCTCGGCCGGGTCGACCTCGCCGTACTGCGCGAGCGGGCCGAGGAACTCATCGCCTCGCCGGGCCGCACCCTCGACGAGGTCCCGCTCTCGGGCGGGCGTATCGCCACGCTGCTGCGGCGTCAGGTGATGGGCGAGGCCGGGGAGACGGGCGTCGCGGTGGAGGCGCGCATCCTGGGCGGACCACGGCTGAGCGGCCTCGGGCTGCCGACGTCGCCACCGGTCGCCGGGCCGGTGCCGGTGGCGACCCCCGGGCCCAACGGCGAGGCGACGGCCCCGACGGTCTCCCGCCCCGCCGTGGTCGTACGGGCCGTCGTGCCTCCGGCCCCGCCACCCCAGGCCGCCGAAACCGTCGGCGACATCCTCGACGGCGCCGAGAGCCGGCTGCTGCTCGTCGGGGAGCCCGGGGTCGGCCGGCTGGCCGTACTGGCGCGCAGGCGGCTGGAGTTGCTGCATGACGCAGGAGTGCGGATCGGCACCACCCTCGACGTCACCCGCACCGCGGAGGAACTCGCCGAGGTGACCGTGCCCCGGTTCGCCGACTTCGTCGCCGTCGACCTGCCCGACGCGGTGCTGCGCGGCGAGGAGCCGGTGGCGCTCGGCGGCCGGACGGCGCTGCGCCGGGTCGCCATCCGCGCCGTACGCAAGCAGCCGGCGAATCTGTACGACGTCGGTGACGCCGTCGAGTACGTCCCGTCCACGCCGCAGGCCCGCTGCCTGGAGCTCACCCAGTCCGTCATGGAACCCGTTCTGGCGCAGGCGGGCGGCTGGATCGCGCAGGATCCCGAGCGGATGGGCGAGTGCTCGCGGCGGGCGTCCACTCCCTGATCACCGTGCCGCTGCGGGCCCGCGGCACCACGCTCGGCGTGGTCAGCTTCTACCGCTCCGAGCGGCCCGCACCCTTCGAGGACGACGACCTCTCCCTCGCCCAGGAGCTGGTCCTGCGCGCCGCGACCTGCATCGACAACGCCCGCCGCTACACCCGCGAGCACAACACCGCCCTCGCCCTGCAGCGCAGCCTGCTGCCCAAGGGCCGCCCCGAGCAGAGCGCCGTAGAGGTCGCCTGCCGCTATCTGCCCGCGCAGGCCGGCGTCGGCGGCGACTGGTTCGACGTCATCCCGCTGTCCGGCGCCCGGGTCGCCCTGGTCGTCGGGGACGTCGTCGGCCACGGTCTGCACGCCGCCGCCACCATGGGCCGGCTGCGCACCGCGGTGCACAACTTCTGCTCCCTGGACCTGCCGCCCGAGGACCTCCTCGCCCACCTCGACGACCTGGTGGGACGCCTGGACCGGGGCGAGGGCTGGGCGGTGGAGAGCACGCAGGCCGACTCCGGCATCGTCGGAGCCACCTGCCTCTACGCCGTCTACGATCCGGTCTCCCGGCGCTGCACCCTCACCCGCGCCGGGCACCCCCTGCCCGCCGTCGTCGCCCCGGACGGCACGGTCGAGTTCGTCGACCTGCCAGCCGGCCAGCCCCTGGGCCTCGGCGGCATGCCCTTCGAGACCGTCGAGCTGGAACTCGCCGAGGGCAGCCAACTCGTGCTCTACACCGACGGGTTGGTCGAGGACCGGCTGCGGGACATGGACTCCGGTCTGGACCGGCTCCGTACCGTCCTGGGTGTTCCCGGCCGGTCGCCGGAGGACACCTGTGAGGCGGTCCTCGACGTGCTGCTGCCGGAGCGGCCGAGCGACGACGTGGCGCTGCTGGTGGCCCGAACCCACGTTCTCGGCCGGGAACGGGTCGCCGAGTGGGAGCTGCCCAGTGACCCGGCGGTCGTCTCACGCGCCCGCACCGCGGTCACCGGACAACTCGCCGCCTGGGGGCTGGACGAACTCGCCTTCACGACCGAGCTGGTCGCCAGCGAACTCGTCACCAACGCGATCCGGCACGCCGCCGGGCCCGTGCAGCTCCGTCTTCTGCTCGACCGTGCGCTGCTGTGCGAGGTGTCCGACGGGACCAGTACCTCGCCGCGGCTGCGGCGCGCTCTCACGGAGGACGAGGGGGGCCGCGGGTTGTTCCTGGTGGCTCAGCTCACTGAGCGGTGGGGGACCCGGTACACGCCTTACGGCAAGGTGATCTGGACGCAGCAGCCGCTTCCCCGAGCTCACCACCAGGTCAGCAGCAGGTGATTGACGAGCAGCGCCAACGCCGCCTGTGCGGCGAGCCAGGCGCGCGGCCGGGCCAGGAAGGCGCAGGCCGGGAGCAGCCACACCGCGAACGGCAGCCAGATGCGCTCCGTCTCCGCCTTGCTCATGCCGGAGACGTCGGCGACCAGGATGGCGAAGAGGGCGGCGGTCGTGAGAACGGCCAGGCGTAGGGCGGAACTTGGGGAGCGCCCGACGAGGGCCGCTCCGGTGCGCCGCAGCGCCGCCGCCGTCGCCGGGCCCACGATGAACACCGTGCAGGCGAGGTTCGCCCACACCCAGTAGGAGTACGGCCGTACGCCGCCCACCCCCTGGTAGTAGCGCGTGACCAACAGGTGGTAGGCCTCCCACCAGTTGAAGCCCAGCGCGGTGAACACGGCGGGGACGACGACCAGTCCGGTCAGCAGGAAGGGGAGCGGACGGGTGCGGCGGGAGCCCAGCAGGAGGACGGCGGCGGCGATGAGGGCGAAGAGCGTGAGGCCGTAGGAGAGATAGGCCGTCAGGCCGAAGAGAAGGCCCGAGACGAAGCCCGTCGCCCGCGGGCGGTGTCCCGTCACCGCCAGGGCCAGGAACGCGACGGCCCAGGCGGCGACCCCCGTGAAATAGCCGTCCGCAGAGGCGCCCACCCACACCGCGCCCGGCAACAGGACCAGGAAGGGCGCGGCACGGCGGGCCAGCTGCTCGTCGGCGAGCGCCCGTACGGCGACCAGGACCGCGGCCGCCGCGGTCGTACCGACGGTGATGACGAAGGCGCCGGCCCAGCCTCCCCCGCCGAGGCCGATCCGGTCGAGGAGGACGAAGGTGACGGTCGCTCCCGCCGGGTGCCCGGCGACATGGGCCGGCCAGTCGTGAGGGCCGCTCACGATGTGGTGGGTGAAGTCCCGCAGGGTGTGCGGGATGTCGTGGAAGCGGCCGATGACCTGGAGGTACTCGTTGCGGGTGGTGAGCCGCTGGGCCACGCCCCGGTACCAGCCGTCGACCAGGGCGAGGGACCACGTCCAGGCCATGCCCGCCCCCCACACGGCGAACAGCAGCGGGCGCCAGGGCAGGCGGGCCGCGAGAGCGGGGCCGTAGATCACGACGGCCACCGCGACGGCGATCGCCGCCGGGGTGCCTGGGCCGATGTGAGGTTCCCATTTCGCCAGCAGCGGGGGCCAGGGGACGTAGAGGGAGCGGTTGCGGTGCTCGATTCCGGTGCCGACCACGGCGGCCGTCACGACGAGCAGCGCGGCGGTCGCGGCGGCGTAGAGGTCTCGGCGGAGGTCGCGGTTCACGGCGGACACGCTAGGCCGCGGAACCTCCCCCCGGACGGCTGACATGCACGGACGTCAGAGTTTCGTCATGGTTCGCGGACCCGTTTCGGGGGCACGCCGGACCTACGGTCGGGGCATGAGACGGACTCCCTTCTCGCCCTCCTTCTGGCGCAGCCCCTTGCGCGGCCCCTGGTTCACCTCGGTCCTCGGCATCGTCCTGCTCGGCGGCATCACCGTGCTGTTCGTGACGGGACTGCTGTCGTACGCGGCCTACAACCCGGACCTGTCGCCGGTGAACGACCAGACCCCGGACAAGGGGATCCTCGGCTTCTACCTCTTCTCCTGGCCGACCGGTCCGCACTGGCTGTACCGGTTCACGCAGGGCGTCCACGTCACCCTCGGGATCACGCTGATCCCCGTCCTGCTGGCCAAGCTGTGGTCGGTCGTGCCGAAGCTGTTCACGCTGCCGCCGGCGCGCTCCCTCGCGCACGCCCTGGAGCGGATCTCGTTGCTGCTGCTGGTCGGAGGCGGCCTGTTCGAGTTCGTCACCGGCGTGCTGAACGTCCAGCTCGACTACCTCTTCCCCGGCTCCTTCTACCCGCTGCACTTCTACGGGGCGTGGGTCTTCTTCGCCGCGTTCGTCGCGCACGCGGTGCTGAAGACTCCGGCGGCCCTGCGCAATCTCCGCGGTATGCGTCAGCAGCCTCAAGTAGCGGAGGAGGAGCGGGAGTTGGTGTCCCCCGACCCCGATCCGCCGACCGTCTCCCGGCGGGGTGCCCTCGGGCTGGTCGGAGGCGGCTCGCTGCTGCTGTTCGCCACGACGGTCGGGCAGGACTTCGACGGGCTGCGGTGGTCCGCCGTACTCGCCCCGCACGGGGGCGCCGACCCCGGCAGCGGGCCGGGCGGCTTCCAGATCAACAAGACCGCCGCGTACGCCGGTATCAGTGCGGCGGAGCGGAGTGAGGAGGCGTGGCGACTGACCGTCAGCGGTCGCGCCGGCACCGTCCGGCTCAGCCGCGCCGACCTGCTCCGACTCCCGCTGCACAGCTCGGCGTTGCCCATCGCCTGCGTCGAGGGCTGGTCGACGTCCGACCAGTGGTGGCGGGGCGTGCGGCTGCGGGACCTCGCGGCCCTCGTGGGGTACGAGGGCGATCCGCCGGACGTCTTCGTGGAGTCGCTGCAACGGCACGGTGCGTTCCGGCGGGCCGCCCTGCGCGCCAACCAGGTCGCCGACCCGCGTTCCCTGCTCGCCCTGTTCGTCAACGGCGAGGAGCTGACCCCCGACCACGGCCATCCGGCACGGGTCATCGTGCCCGCGGCGCCCGGTGTGCTCAACACCAAGTGGGTGGCGCGGATGACGTTCGGAGACCTGTGATGAGGCGCCCCCGGTTCGCGCTGCCGCTCGGCAGCCCGCTCCAGATCCTGCTGCTGGCCTGCTCGTTCGCGCTCGCCGCCTACGCGGGGGTGCGGCTGCTCGCGGGGGACTGGTTCGGGGTCGCGCTGTGGTTCGTGGGTGCGGCGCTGTTGCACGATCTGGTGCTGCTGCCGCTGTACGCGGCGGCGGACCGCGCGCTGGTGAAGGCGGCGGGCCCGCGGCGCAGCTGGGTGGGGTACGTCCGGGTGCCGGCCGCGCTGTCGCTGCTGCTTCTGCTGGTCTGGTTCCCGCTGATCTGCGGGCAGGTGACGGCGCGCTACGCGTCGGCCACCGGCCTGTCCGCGGACCGCTTCCTGTCCCGCTGGCTGCTGCTGACGGCCGTGCTCTTCGGCGGCTCGGCGGTGTTGTTCGTGCTGCGGCTGCGCAGGGCGGCGAAGCAGCGGCCTGTCCGGTGATCGGGTGCACGGCTGCCGACGCGGTGTGCGTGCCGCAGCCGGGCGGCCTGGTGGCGGGCCGAAGTGCTCCAGGGCCGGCCTGTCCGTCGATGGCTACTTCCTCGCCCGCCGGCTGCCGGTGACGGCGTTGCTGTTCCTGCTGCGGCTGCGCAGGGCGACGAAACATCGGCCTCCCGCCGTCCACTGACCGGCGGCACGCCAGCCCGCGCGGTGTGCATGCCGCAGCAGGGCCGGGGTGCCGAGCCGGGCCCACGGGAAGGGGCTGCCGACGGCTCCTCGCGCGTCGGTGACATGCACCCGGACCCGCTCGTCGACGTCCGGGTCCGTCACCGTTTCGGCGATCAACAGGCCGCCGGGGGCGAGGAGTTGGGCCATGCGGTCCAGCAGGGCGCGCGGGTCGCCGCCGATGCCGACGTTGCCGTCGAGCAGGAGTGCGGTGCCCCAGCGGCCCTCGGCGGGCAGCGGCTCGAAGACGGAGCGGCGCAGCGCCTGCCCGCCGAGCGCCACCGTGCGTGCCACTGCCGCCTCGCTGACGTCGATCCCGAGCACCGGCAGCCCCCGCTCACCCAGCGCGACGACCAGCCGCCCGGGCCCGCACCCCACGTCGAGCACCGCACCCTCACAGCGCCGCAGCACCTCCAGATCGACACCGTCGGCCTCCGCACACCACCGCTCGACCTCCAGCAGAAGCAACCAGCCGTCGGCACGGCGCAGGAAGAGGGGGCCGCGGCCGGTGCGCAGGGCGTAGGCGTAGGGATCGGCGGACCAGGTGCCGTCGTCCACCGGGGTGATCGCTGAGCGAGGGCCGTCTCCGGGGCCCCGACGGACCGCGACACGGCTCGGCACGAAGGGCCGCACGACTCCGAAGCCGGTGCCTGGGTTCGTGGGGCGGGTGCTTGGTGGGGGGGTGTCGGGCGTCGGGGTCGGCTCGTGGTGGGTCATGGGGCTGCTCGCGTTGGCGGGCCACGGGGTGTTGAAGTCGGTGGCTGGGTTTGTGGGGCGGGTGCTTGGTGGGGAGTTGTCGGGGGTCGGGGCCGGCTCGTGGTGGGCTGTGGGGCCGCTCGGGTCGTAGGGCCGCTGGGGGTTGAGGGCGGCGGCCGGGTTCGTCGGGCGGGGGGACGGTGGAGAGCTGTTGGCTTCTGTGATCGCCCCTCGGTGGGGCGTGTGGGTCTTCTGGGTGATGAGGCCGGTGGCAGGGGTTGTCGGGTGGGTGGCTGATGCGGGGGTGTGGGTTTGAGGGGCTGGTCGGTGGTGGGCCTTGGGGCCGTTCGGCGTGTGGGATTTCGGGGCGTTGAGGTCGGCGGCCGGGTTTGTCGGGCGCGTGCCGGGTGGAGTGCTGTTGGTCTCAGGGGCCGGCGCTCGGCGGGGCATGCAGTGGCTCGCCTCGTGGGATCCCTGGGCGTCGAGGCCGGTGGCCGGGGTCGACGCCTGCAGGGGCTTGTCGGTGTGTGGCCGGCGTCCGATTCGGGTTGTCGGTTGCGGGACGCCGTTCGTCGTGCCGCTCATCGGTCCGCCGCCGTGAGGTGGGCCAGCTGGGCCGCGAAGCGGCCGGTGGGTGCGGTCTTGGCGACCAGTTCGGCGTCGTGGGCCGTGTCGACGTCCCGTAGGCGCGGCAGGTCCCGTACGCGCAGGCCTGCCAGCCGGGCGCGTTGGACGGCGCCCGTGCGGGGTGTCGACATCGGGACGCCGAGGAGGAGCGCCGGGTCCGGGGCGGCCAGGCCCAGGGCCCAGAAGCCGCCGTCCTCCGCGGGGCCGAAGCAGGCGTCGCAGTCGGCGAAGTCCACGGTGAGCAGCTCGGGTGTCACCTGGGGGGTGTCCATGCCGATGAGCAGGGCCGGGCCGGAACAGTGCGCGAAGGCGGCGGCCAGGCGTTCGTCGAGGCCGCCAGGACACTGCCGTACGACCTCGAAGCCGGGCGGCAGCCAGGGGCCCGGCTCGCCCTCCAGGACCAGGACCCGGCGGTGGGCCGGGGTCCGGGCGACGGTGTCCAGGGTGTCCGCCAGCGCCGCCTCGGCGAGCGCCGCCGCCTCCCGAGGGGTGAAGGGCGGCGTCAGCCGGGTCTTCACCCGCCCGGGCCTCGGTTCCTTCGCGATGACCAGGAGCGTGGGCAGGGGGGTCATGGGCGGACTCCTTCGCGTGCCTGCGGTGCCACCGGCGGCTCGGCCAGGACCCGGCTCATGTCCCGTACCGCCTGCCAGGTGCCGCGCCAGGTGCCGGTCACCTTGGAGGCGCCCGCGCGCGGCAGATACGGGACGTCGTACTCGGCGATCCGCCAGCCCGCGTCCGCGGCCCGGACGACCATCTGCAGGGGATAGCCGCTGCGGCGGTCCGTGAGGGCCAGGGACAGCAGCGGCTCGCGACGGGCGGCCCGCAGCGGACCCAGGTCGTGCAGGCGCAGACCGGTGCGGCGGCGGAGGAGACGGGCGAGGGCGAGGTTGCCGGCGCGGGCGTGCAACGGCCAGGCGCCGCGCGTCCGCGGCCGGCGCCGGCCCAGCACCAGGTCGGACTCCCCGGCCAGGACCCGCTCCACGAACGGCACCAGGCCGGCCGGGTCCAGCGAGGCGTCGCAGTCGCAGAAGCAGACGATGTCCGCCGTGGCCGCCGTCAGACCCGCGTGGCAGGCGGCACCGAAGCCGCGCCGAGCCTCACGCACGACCCTCGCGCCGAGCGCCCGGGCGATCTCCGCCGAGCCGTCGGTGGAGCCGTTGTCCACGACGAGCGCGCGCCAGCCGGGCGGGATGCGCTCCAGCACCCACGGCAGCGCCTCGGCCTCGTCGAGGCACGGGAGTACGACGTCCACGGACGTCGCGCCCGGTTCTCGTACGTCGGATACGTCTTTGCCGGATACGTCTTTGTCGGAAGGGGGCGTCACGGCACTCACCCTACGAATGGAAATCGGGCAGATCGGGCTTCGGCTCCTTACGAAACAGGGACGTCAGGGGCCGACGGCGGCGTATGCGCGTGCGCGGTGCGAGGCTGGCTCCATGGAGCAGCAGCAGTACGGACAGGGCGGCGCCCGGGTGCTCGTCGTCGACGACGATCCCACCGTCGCCGAGGTCGTCACCGGGTATCTCGATCGCGCCGGGTACGTCGTGGACCGGGCCGGTGACGGCCCCGACGCGCTGGCCCGCGCCGCCGCCCACTGGCCCGACCTCGTCGTCCTGGACCTGATGCTGCCCGGCATGGACGGCCTGGAGGTGTGCCGGCGGATGCGGGGGCAGGGGCCGGTGCCGGTCATCATGCTCACCGCGCGCGGCGACGAGGACGACCGCATCCTCGGCCTGGAGGTCGGCGCCGACGACTACGTCACCAAGCCGTTCAGCCCCCGTGAGCTGGTCCTGCGCGTCGAGTCGGTGCTGCGCCGCACCCGGCCCTCCCAGCCGTCGGGCCTGCTGCGGGCGGCCGGGCTCGCCGTCGACCCGGCGTCCCGACGTGCCCTCAAGAAAGGCGCCGAACTCGCACTCACCATCCGGGAGTTCGACCTCCTCGCCTTCTTCCTGCGGCACCCCGGCCAGGTCTACAGCCGCGAGGACCTGATGCGCGAGGTGTGGGGCTGGGACTTCGGCGACCTGTCGACCGTCACCGTCCATGTACGGCGGCTGCGCGGCAAGGTCGAGGACGACCCCGGCAGGCCCCGGCTGATCCAGACGGTGTGGGGTGTCGGCTACCGCTTCGACGGCTCCGAGGACGTCACTGACGACGTCTCCCGAGCGGAGGCGTGACCATGCGCGACAACCTCCTCATCGCCCTGTTCGCCTTCCTCGGCGCCGCCGCGGCCGGACTGCTCGGCGCCTGTGTACTGCTGCTGATCCGGCGCCGCTCGCTCGCCCTGCACCTCGGTGTGGTCGCCGCCGTCGCCGTCACCGCGATGCTCGCGGGCACCCTCGCGGTCGCGCAGGCCATGTTCCTGTCGGGACACGACCTGAAGGTCGTCACGACCGTCGTCGCGATGGCCGCCGTGGTCTCGCTGGCCACCGCCCTGCTGCTGGGCCGCTGGGTCGCCGCCCGCAGCCGCGCCCTCACCCTCGCCGCCCGCTCCTTCGGCGACGGCGGCGACTTCACCTCGCCCGCCGGCCCCGCCACCGCCGAACTCGCCGCCCTCAGCCGTGAGTTGGAGGCCACCAGCGCCAAACTCGCCGAGTCCCGGGAACGCGAACGCGCCCTGGAGTCCTCCCGCCGTGAACTGGTCGCCTGGATCTCCCACGACCTGCGGACCCCCCTCGCCGGCCTGCGCGCCATGTCGGAGGCGCTGGAGGACGGCGTCGCCGCCGACCCGGACCGCTACCTCAAGCAGATCCGCACCGAGGTCGAGCGCCTCAACGACATGGTCGGCGACCTCTTCGAACTCTCCCGCATCCACGCGGGCACACTGGCGCTCAGCCCCAGCCGCATCTCCCTCTACGACCTCGTCGGCGACGCACTCGCGGGCGCCGACCCCCTGGCCCGCGAGCACGGCGTACGGCTGATCGGCGACCGGGTCGAGCCCCTGCCGGTGGAGGTGGACGGCAGGGAGATGAGCCGGGTGCTGGGCAATCTGCTGGTCAACGCCATCCGGCGGACTCCGGCCGACGGCACGGTGGCGATCGCCGCGGAGCGCTCACCGGACGGTGTGGTCGTGTCCGTGACGGACGCCTGCGGCGGCATCCCGGAGGAGGACCTGCCCCGCGTCTTCGACACCGGATGGCGGGGCACACATGCCCGGACTCCCCCTGCCGGGGCGGGCCTCGGCCTCGCCATCGTGCGGGGCATCGTGGAGGCGCACCAGGGCCGGGCGACCGTCCGCAACATCCCGGGCGGCTGCCGCTTCGAGGTGACCCTGCCGGTGGCGGAGGCCTGAAGGGTCACCTCTCGGGGCGGCACTCGATGTCGGTCGCGGAGATCTCCCGGCAGGTGAGACCGCTCCCGGGGCCGATGGCATGCGAGAGGAGCGGTGCGACGAGCTTGTCGCAGGTCCCGTCCGCGCCGTCCTCGGAGTCCTCGCTCGCGTGCTTGCAGGCCCTGTCGATGACGGTGGCGCTGTCGACCCTCTTGCCCGGCGGCGGCGTGTCCGCAAAGGCCGCCGGGGCGACGAGGAGCACGCCGACCACCGGTGCGCTGAGCAGCACGGCGATCCGGGTGCGGGTGGGCTTGAGGGTACGCCGGAGCATTCTGCGGTCCTTTCAACTGATTTGTGGCGAACAGCGCCATGATCGACGACAACGACGTCGTCCAGGCGTGGACACGCTCAGTGCGTCCGCGTGAACTCCCGCATCCCCGGCGGCTCCCATGTGTGGTGGTGCTGCCCGCTGCCGCTTCGTGAATGCGGACAGCACCACCGGTCCGTCGGGGGCCTATGCCTCACGCATTCCGGCCCGCGCGAACTCCCGCATGCCCTCCTCGAAGCCCACCTCGGCCTTCCAGCCCAGCTCGGCGCGCAGCCGCGCCGAGTCCGCCGTGATGTGCCGTACGTCGCCGAGCCGGTACTCCCCGGTGACGACCGGCTCCGGGCCGCCGTACGCCGCGGCCAGCGCCCCGGCCATCTCGCCGATCGTGCGCACCTCGCCGCTGCCGGTGTTGTACGCGGTCAGCGCCCCCTCGCGCGAACCCGCCTCCAGCGCCGCCACGTCGGCCGCGGCCACGTCCCGTACATGCACGAAGTCCCGCCGCTGACGGCCGTCCTCGAAGACCCGCGGGGACTCGCCGCGGGCCAGCGCCGAGCGGAAGAAGGAGGCGACGCCCGCGTACGGGGTGTCACGGGGCATCCCCGGTCCGTACACGTTGTGGTAGCGCAGCGACACCGCCGAGCCGCCCGTCGCGCGCGCCCACGCGGCCGCCAGGTGTTCCTGGGCGAGCTTGGTCGTCGCGTACACATTGCGCGGGTCGACCGGGGCGTCCTCGCCGACCAGTCCGGGGGACAGGGCCGCACCGCACACCGGGCACGGCGGCTCGAAGCGGCCGGCATCCAGGTCGGCCACCGTGCGCGGGCCCGGCCGTACCACCCCGTGCCGCGCACAGGCGTAGCGCCCCTCGCCGTACACCACCATCGAGCCGGCCAGCACCAGCCGCCGTACGCCCGCCTCGGCCATGGCGGTGAGCAGGACGGCGGTGCCGAGGTCGTTGTGGGAGACGTAGTCGGCCGCGTCCGCGAAGCCGGTACCGAGGCCGACCATGGCCGCCTGGTGGCACACGGCGTCGACACCGGTGAGGGCGCGGCGGACGGTCGTGGGGCTGCGTACGTCCGAGGCGGGATCGGCCCGGACGTCGTACACGACGACCTCGTGCCCGTGCGCCTCCAGTGCCCGCGCGACATGGGACCCGATGAACCCGGCACCGCCGGTGACCAGTACTCGCATGCGGCCACGCTAGGGCCGCGACCGGGCGGGACACGTGGGCCGCGCCCGGGACGTCACGGGTCCGTAAGACCTCCGGGGCCCCGGAGCCGGGCGCGCACCGGCAGCGAGACCGTGAACACCGTCGACCCCGGTGCGCTGCGCAGCTCGATCGTGCCGCCGTGGGCGCGGACCAGGGAACTGGCGACCGCCAGGCCGAGCCCGCTGCCGCCCCGGTCCCGGCTGCGGGCCTTGTCGACGCGGTAGAAGCGGTCGAAGACGCGTTCCTGGTCCGCGGCCGGAATTCCGGGGCCGGTGTCCTCGACCCGCACGACGGCCCTGTCGCCCGTCACCTCGATCGCCATCGACACCGGCGTACCGGCCGGCGTGTGCACGGCCGCGTTGGTGAGCAGGTTGTCGAGGACCTGGCGGATGCGGTGCGGGTCCAGACGCAGCTTCAGCGAGGGCGGGCCGGAGGTCACCTTCAGGGGGCGCTCCGGATGGGTCGCCCGGAAGGCGGCGGCCGCCTCGTCCACCAGCTCCACGAGGTCCGTGTCCTGCATCCGCAGCGGCGCGTCCACCTCCGCCGCGTCCAGGCGGGCGAGCAGCAGCAGGTCGTCCAGGAGCACGCCCATCCGGGCCGCCTCGGCGCGCAGCCGGGCCAGGTGCTTGTCGCGCTCCTCGGGGGCGTTGGCGGCGGCGTACTGGAAGAGGTCCGCGTAGCCCCGTACGGACATCAGCGGGGTGCGCAACTCGTGCGAGGCGTCCGCCACGAAACGGCGCAGGCGCTGTTCGGCCTCCGCGCGCACCGCGAGCGAGTCGTCGATGTGCTCCAGCATGGTGTTGAAGGCGGTGCGCAGCTCCTCGACCTCCGGGCCGCCGCCCCGCTTGTCGGCGCGCAGCGGCAGCCGGGCCGCCGACTCGGTCAGGTCGTGCGAGGCGATGCCGTGGGCCGTGTGGGCCATGTCGCTCAGCGGGTTCAGGCCCCGGCGCAGCATCCGCCGGCCCGCCAGCACCAGCGCCAGCAGGGCGAGCCCGAAGGCGACCACCTGGACCGTGACCAGCCGCCGTACCGTGTCGTCGATGTCGCCCATCGGAGCCCCGCTGACCAGGATCACGCCGGGTTTGACCTCGCAGCTGCGCAGCCGGTACTCGCCCTGGCCCGCGATGTCCTCGGTGCGCAGCACCTCCGTGTCCGCGGAGATCTGCGCCTTGGCCACGGCGGTGAGGCCGGCGATGTCCTCGGGCAGGTCGCCCGGCTCCTCGGGCTTGCGGAGCACAGGGGCGCCGTGCGACACGTCGTACACCGCGTAGTACCAGCCCCAGTACTTCTTGCCCGCGAGGGTGCCGCTCTCCGCGATGCTCTTGGACTGCGCGACCTGGGCGAGTCCCAGCTGGTCGTCCAGCTGGGCCGACAGGTAGTCCCGCATGTACGTCGTCAGGGCCGTGCCGACCACGGCGAACACCACCAGGGCCAGCGCTCCGAGGCCCAGCGCGAGCCGGGTGCCGAGGCGCAGCCGCCGGTACGACGTGAGGAGCCGGCGGATCACCCGGCCGCCTGCCGGATCACGTACCCGAAGCCCCGCACCGTCTGGATCAGCGGCTCGCCCGTGTCGTCGAGCTTGCGGCGCAGCCGGCTGACGACCAGTTCGACGACGTTCGAACGGCCTCCGAAGCCGTACTCCCACACATGGTCGAGGATCTGCGCCTTGGTCATCACGGTCGGCGACTTGCGCATCAGGAAGCGCAGCACCTCGTACTCGGTGGGGGTGAGCGTGAGCAGCTTGTCGCCGCGCCGCACCTCGCGGGTGTCCTCGTCCATCGTCAGGTCCGCCACCCGCAGCACGGAGCGCTGGAAGCCGGGTCCGGCGCTGCGCCGCAGCACCGTCCGCAGCCGGGCCATCAGCTCCTCCACCGCGAACGGCTTGACCAGGTAGTCGTCACCGCCCCGGGTCAGGCCCGCCACCCGGTCGGCGACGCCGTCGCGCGCGGTCAGGAACACCACGGGCACCATCGTGCCCGAGCCGCGCAGCCGGTCCAGGACACCGAAGCCGTCCACGTCGGGCAGCATCAGGTCGAGCACCACGATGTCCGGGTGGAACTCGCCGGCCAGCCTGAGCGCCTCCTCACCGGAGTTCGCGGTGACCGCGTCCCAGCCCTCGTAACGGGCCACGGTCGCGACGAGATCGGCGATGGGCGGGTCGTCGTCCACGACCAGGAGGCGTACTTTTTCCACCCGCTCATAGTGCGGTACGCGGCAGGCCGGGCCGTGTGGCCGGGCACACAGCCGGCACATCGATAAGTACTTGTAAGTTGTACGACAGGTTATCGACAGCTCCCGCCAGCCAAGCTCGGTCACCCAGGACCCGATCAAGGAGCTGCCGACCCGTGACGACCGTCCAATCACCCCCTGCGCCCCCCACGGCGATACGCCCCAGGGTGGTGGCCCGCACGGGCCTGTACGCCGTGCTCGCCGCGAACGCGGCCGTGGTCGCCTACTTCTTCGCCCAGGCGGGCTTCGCCTCCAACGCCCTGATCGTCATCGGCCGCCTCGCCGGCCTGTACGGCGCCCTCGTCATGGCCTTCCAGCTGGTGCTGGTGGCCCGGCTGCCCTGGCTCGACCGCCGGATCGGCATGGACCGGCTGACCTCCTGGCACCGCTGGACCGGCTTCGCCCTGCTGTGGACGCTGCTCGCGCACGCCGTCTTCATCAGCTTCGGCTACGCCCAGGGCGCGGGCGTCGGCCCCGTCAGCGAGTTCGTCGACCTCGCCGAGACGACCGAGGGAGTGCTCCGCGCGATCGTCGCGCTCGGCATCATCCTCGTGGTCGGTGCCGTCTCGGCCCGCTACGCCCGCCGCCGCCTCGCCTACGAGACCTGGCACTTCATCCACCTCTACACCTACGTCGCCGTGGTGCTCGCGTTCACGCACCAGGTCGCGGTCGGTACGACGTTCACCGCGTCGTCCGCCGCGAAGACGTACTGGTACGGCGTGTGGAGCGTGGCCCTCGGCGCGGTGGTCCTCGGCCGCCTCGTGCTGCCGCTGTGGCGGAACCTGCGCCACCAGCTGCGGGTCTCCGCCGTCGTCCACGAGTCCGACAACGTCGTCTCGATCTACGTGACCGGGCGCGACCTGGACCGGATGCCCGCGCAGGCCGGCCAGTTCTTCCTGTGGCGCTTCCTGACCCGCGACCGCTGGTGGCAGGCGAACCCCTTCTCCCTCTCCGCCGCCCCCGACGGCCGCACCCTCCGCCTCACCGCCAAGGCGGCGGGAGACGGCAGCGCCGCACTGCGGCATGTGAAGGTCGGCACGCGCGTGTTCGCCGAGGGCCCCTACGGCGCCTTCACCACGCTGCACCGCACGAAGTCCGAGTCCCTGCTGATCGCGGGCGGCGTCGGCGTCACCCCCATCCGGGCCATCCTGGAGGACATCGAGGGCCATGCGGTCGTCATCTACCGCGTGGCCTCGGACCGCGACGCCGTCCTCTACGACGAGCTGCGTGAGCTGGCGGCTGCCAAGGGCGCCGTGCTGCACCTGGTCACCGGAGCGGCCGTCCCCGACAAGCTGGCGCCGCGCGAGCTGGCGCGGCTGGTGCCGGACATCGGCGACCGGGACGTCTTCCTGTGCGGGCCGCCGCCGATGATGAACGCGGTGCTGCGCAGCCTGGGCGAGCTGGGCGTGCCCAAGCAGCAGATCCACTTCGAGCGCTTCAGCCTGGCCGGATGAGGAAGACGGGAAAGACATCGTGAAGCGAGCCATACCTGTCGTCGTCCTGAGCATCGCGGGCCTGGTCCCGGTCTGGCGCTACGAGCCGTCCGTGGGCGCTGCGACCTCCACCGCCGCGCCCGCCTCGACGCCGTCGGCGTCCTCCTCCGCAGGCTCTTCCTCCGGCACGGTCGTCAAGGGCACGACGATCCAGACGGAGAAGGGCCCCGTGCAGGTCCAGGTGGCCTTCTCCGGCGACAAGATCACGGCTGTGAGGATGCTGCAGCAGCCGAACCATCCGCAGACCACGGCGGCGGTGCCGAAGCTGGTCGCGGAGACGCTGAAGGCGCAGAGCGCGGACATCGACACGGTGTCGGGCGCGACGATCACCAGCGAGGCCTACAAGGAGTCCCTCCAGGCGGCGATCGACTCGAACGCTGCGAGCACGAAGACGTCCGCATCCTCCTCGGCCTCAGCCTCTTCCGCCTCCGCCGCGCAGACGGTCTCGGGTTCGACGGTGAACACCGACAAGGGGCCCGTGCAGGTCCAGGTGGCCTTCTCCGGCGACAAGATCACGGCTGTGAGGATGCTGCAGCAGCCGAACCATCCGCAGACCACGGCGGCGGTGCC